>JANMGI010000139.1:0-21699 GCA_031374565.1 Paracoccaceae bacterium
GAATGCCTATCACGGTCAAGGCCCGGACGGGGTCTGGACCCTGTCCCGGCTTCTGCGCGCGCTGGCCGGGATCGACGGGTTAAGCCGTCTGCGCTACACCACCAGTCACCCCAACGACATGGACGACGACCTGATCGCCGCGCACGGTGATTTGCCACAGCTGATGCCCTATCTGCATCTGCCGGTGCAGTCCGGGTCGGACCGCATTCTGAAAGCAATGAACCGCAAGCACGATGCCGAAAGCTATCTTCGGCTGATCGACCGCATCCGGGCGGTGCGGCCGGATATCCTTGTGTCGTCGGATTTCATCGTCGGCTTCCCCGGCGAGACCGACGCCGATTTTCAGGCGACGCTGAACCTGATCCGTGCCGTCGGGTTTGGCCAGGCCTACAGCTTCAAGTATTCCGCCCGCCCCGGTACGCCCGCAGCGGAAAAACCCCCGGTCGCGGTCGAGATCGCGGATGCCCGGCTGCAAGAGCTGCAAACCCTTCTGACGGTGCAGCAGCGCCGGATTCAAGAGGCGATGGTGGGGCGCGAGGTCGAGGTGCTTTACGAACGACCCGGTCGCATCGCCGGGCAGATGGTGGGAAAATCCGGTCACCTGCACGCCGTCCACGTTTTGCACCCCGAAGGCCGAGTCGGACAACTGGCGCGTGTGCGTGTGGCCAGTTCGGTCACCAACTCGCTGGCGGCAGACTTGGTCTCGGTGATTGAGTGACGGGGATTTCCGTCAAATTCAGTGCAAGAAAACAACGCTTTTGACCTTCGGCCTGGCAAAAATCCAGTTTTGCCAAAGGAATTCCTTCTCGCGGTCGGAATTGATCTGCTTTAGTGCACGCAACACCAAGGCTGACTCGGCCGGGTCAAGATCGAGGAGTGGGGCAGTGATGCAGATTGGAAACATGCTTCGGCACGCGCTGGCGGCAGCCGTGGCGGGCCTGTGCCTGTTGATCGCGCCGATGGCGATGGCGCAAGAGGGCGGGCCGGCAGTGTCGGGCAAGATCGAATGGGGCGTGTGGATCGACCGCGACGGGTGCCAGCACTGGTGGGCCGATGGCGGAACCGAAGGCTACATGGTGCCACGCCGTGATCCGAAGACCGGCAAGCCGGTCTGTCTGCAGCAGACCAGCTGCCTGACCGAAAACACCGACACGTTCTTCGCCACGGCAAGTGCCACGCTGACGGCGTCGGGCCGGTCCAAGATGGAACAGTTCTTCCGCCAGGCCGGTGCGTTCTCGTATTCGATCATGGGCCACACCGACAGTCGAGGCTCGGACGCCTACAACCAGGGTCTGTCCGAGGCCCGTGCCGCAGCGGTCGCCGATGTGGCGCGCTCGGTGGGGGCGGTGGTTGAAGGCGTGACAGGTTACGGCGAAAGCCAGCCTGCCGCGACGAACGCGACGGCAAAAGGCATGGCGAAGAACCGCCGTGTCGAAGTCATGTGCAAGAAAGGCTGACCGGGATGACGCTTGCACGAGAAATCGGGACTGACACCACGGGCGCACTGCGCCTGTCTCGGATTGGGTTTGCCCGGCTGGGGTTCGGCCTGCTGCTTGGCGCGGCGCTGTCCGGCTGCGGCGCGTTTTATGAAACCTCCGAAGGGACCCAGCGCTATTCGGGACCGGATTCGGTGATCGCCACGGCCGAGGATTACGGCGAAGACGATGCGGCGCTGGTCGATGGTCAGGCGGCAATCGCCTATGATCCGGATGGCTGCCAGGTCTGGATCATCGACGATGGTGTCGAAGGCTATTCCAGCCCCCGCTTCAACCCGAAGACCGGCCTGCCGGTCTGTGACACCAAGTATCCGCCAGGCACGGTGGTCGGCCCTTACGAGACCGACAGCGCCCCGGGACCGGACCGGGTTTCGGGACCGGCAAAGAAAAAGTCCAAGCCCTGAGCGTGACGAGACTGTCGAAAGGCCCCGGCTGGTCCGGGGCCTTTTTATTTGGCGCAGCTTCGGCGGCTGTCATGAAATCGGCATGTTCGTGAACAACATTTAGTGCAGGCTGCGGGTTTCACTTGCCAGATGCCGTGGCCAGTTGCAGACTTTCTGTCATGGACTTTAGCAAAAGGAGCGCCCATTGGGCATCAGCGCGCTGACCCCCCCGTCCGCCGAGGACATCGTGGAAACCGTCCTCGAATTTCCCGACAACCGATTGCTGATCGACCTCTGCGGTGAATTTGACCGCAACCTCGCGCAGGTTGAGCACCAGATGGGCGTGCATATCCTGCGGCGGGGCAACCGGCTCGCGGTGATCGGCGACAAGTCCGCGCGCGAACAGGCGGCGGCGGTGCTCCGCTCGCTTTACGTGCGACTGGAATCGGGGCGCAACGTGGCGGCAGGCGATATCGACGGTGCGATGCGGATGGGCCGCCCCGTTTCTGGAATGGCGGTGGATGCCGACAGCGCCGAACAGATCGAACTCTTTTCGACCGGCGTTGAACTGCGCACCCGCAAGAAGCCGATAGAACCCCGGACCGAGGCGCAGAAGGCCTATGTTGCGAACCTTTTCCAGCATGAGCTGGGTTTCGGCATCGGGCCGGCAGGGACAGGGAAAACCTATCTGGCGGTTGCCGTCGGGGTGACGATGTTCATCTCGGGCGCGGTCGAAAAGATCATCCTGTCGCGTCCGGCGGTGGAGGCGGGCGAACGACTTGGTTTCCTTCCGGGGGATGCCAAAGAGAAGGTCGATCCCTACATGCAGCCACTTTATGACGCGCTGAACGATTTCCTGCCGTCAAAACAGGTGGAAAAGCTGATCCAGGAAAAGCGGATCGAGATCGCACCCCTGGCCTTCATGCGGGGGCGCACGCTGTCGAACGCCTTCATCGTGCTGGATGAGGCGCAGAATTCCACGACCATGCAGATGAAGATGTTCCTGACCCGACTGGGCGAGGGCAGCCGCATGGTGATCACCGGTGACCGCACGCAGGTTGACCTGCCGCGCGGCACCGCCAGTGGCTTGGCCGATGCCGAACGCATTCTGAAAGGGGTGCGGGGGGTAACGTTCAACTACTTCACCTCGAAGGACGTCGTGCGCCACCCGCTGGTGGGCAGGATCATCGAAGCCTACGAGGCGGATGAGGCCACAGGCTGACGGGCGGTTTTTGAACGGAGCGCTGGCGCGCAGGTCTTTTGTCTCGTCGGCGCGCTTGCGCGCTTCTCCTCGGTGATGGGGGTTTCACCCCCAAACCCCCGAGAGTATTTGGAAAAGAGCAGGCGTAGTTGCTCTTTTCCAAATACTCCCGCCGGAGGCACTTTGAGGAGGAGGGCGAAGTGCCGACGACGAGACAAGGAACTTGCGCGAAGCGCTCGATTTGACTGGCGCCCCGCTTCGCGCTAGGGCGCGGGCATGGAACTGGTCGAGACAGTGATCGAGGATACCCGCTGGCAAGGCTTCGGGCTGGAGGCTTTGGCCGAACCAGCCTGCCGGGCAGCGTTGGCTGACCTTGATCTTCCTGCCGAAGGGTTCGCGCTTAGTCTGATGGGCTGCGATGACGCCCGGATCGCCGGTCTGAACGCCGATTTTCGCGGCAAGCCGCTACCGACCAACGTCCTCAGCTGGCCATCCGAAGAGCGCGGGGCCGAGTATGTCGGCGAAGCACCAGACTTGCCAAAGCCGGGCGCGGCGGATGATCCCTTCCCCTTGGGCGACATTGCCATCGCCTGGGAGACCTGCGCCCGCGAGGCGGAAGAGCAGGGAAAGTTGATGGCCGACCATGTGACCCACCTTCTGGTGCATGCTGTGCTGCATCTTCTGGGCTATGATCATGTCGAAGAAGAAGATGCTGCGTTGATGGAGGGGCTGGAAGTCCGTATACTTGCTACTCTTGGGGTTTCTGACCCATATTAGACCGCGCACCCGCAGGACGGGTGGTTTCTGGACAAAGGACCGATGGGCAGTAGCACCGACGGGTCTCCCGCAGCGCAAGGCGCGCCGCTTGGCAATGGGACCGATGAACCAGCCCCGGATACAGGCCAACGCGGCTTTTTCGGACGGCTGCTTTCCGCCTTCAGCCCCTCGACAGATCAGGCGGGTCCTGACGCAGGGACCGGCTCGGCTGCGCAGCCGCAGGGTCTGCATGCCTTGCGCCGGATGCGGGTGGATGACGTGGCGATCCCCAAGGCTGACATCGTGGCGGTGCCCTTGGACATCGGCAAGGATGAATTGGTCGAGGTCTTCCGCGAGCACGGCTTCAGCCGCGTTCCAGTCTACAAGGGCACGCTGGATCATCCGCAGGGTCTGGTGCTGTTGAAAGACCTGGCCTTGCAGCACGGTTTCGGGGCCACGGGGCGTTTCAGCCTGAAGCGGCTGTTGCGGCCGATCCTTTATGCTCCGCCGTCGATGCCCACGGGTGTCCTCCTGCAGAAGATGCAGAAGGAACGGGTCCACATGGCGCTGGTCATCGACGAATACGGCGGGGTGGACGGGCTTGTGACCATCGAGGACCTGATCGAGACGGTGATCGGCGAGATCGAGGACGAGCATGACGAGGATGAAGGCGCCCTTTGGAAAGAGGAGGCGCCTGGCGTGATTCTGGCGCAGTCGACCGCGCCCTTGGAAGAGATCGAGGCCGCACTTGGCCTTGCCCTGCGGACGGGTGAGGACGACGAAGAGATCGATACGCTGGGGGGCCTTGTGTTTCTGCGCTCGGGCCGGGTTCCGGCGCGGGGCGAGGTGATCAGCCACGAAAGCGGTGTGCAGTTCGAGATCGTCGATGCCGATCCGCGCCGGATCAAGCGGCTGCGGGTGCGTGCGCCGTCTCAGGGCGCTGCGTGACGCGTGGCTGACTGGCTTGGCGGCAAACGCCGGGGGGTGCTTGCCTTCGGTCTGGGCGCGGTTGCTGCGCTGGGGCAGGCCCCTTTGGATTTCTGGTGGGCGACGCTGGCGGCACTTGCGGGACTGATCTGGCTTCTGGACCGCATGACCGAGTCCCGCAGCGCTTTCCTGACCGGGCTTTGTGCGGGAACCGGCTATTTCGCCCTTTCTCTGAACTGGATCATCGAGCCCTTCCTGATCGACCTTGCGCATACCGGCTGGATGGCCCCCTTCGCCGTGGTCTTTCTGTCGGTTGGGCTGGGCCTGTTCTGGGGGGCGGCTGCGGGCATTGCCCGTGCTTTTCCGCAGCCCGTGCTGGGCTTCGTCGTGGCCTTTGTCGCTCTGGAGTGGCTGCGTGGGGTGATCTTTACCGGCTTTCCCTGGGCGATGGTCGGTCATGTCTGGATCGGCACGCCGCTGGACCAGCTTGCGGCGGTTGTCGGGCCTTCGGGCCTTAGCCTCCTGACCCTCATCGCCGCAGCACTTCCTGTTCTTGCCCGGTGGAAGGGGGCAGCGGCGTCGGTCCTCCTGCTGGCGGCGTGCGTTGCCTTTGGCGACTGGCGCCTGTCACAGCCTTTGCCCCAACCGGGGACGCTGACGCTGCGCCTTGTTCAGCCCAACGCCGAGCAGGCGGCGAAGTGGGATGCGGATCGGGCGGAAGAGTTCCTGACCCGGCTTTTGACAATGACCGCAAAAGATGGCCCGGCGGACCTGACGATCTTGCCGGAGACGGCGGTGCCCTACATGCTGGAATACGCCCCGGACGTGGCGGGAATGGTGATGGGCGCTTCGGACGGAAAGCCCGTCGCCGTCGGCATCCAGCGCGCGGAGGGTGACCGGTTCTACAACAGCCTGCGCGTGCTGGAGGGGGACGGGATGGAAACCGCCCGCTACGACAAAGCGCATCTGGTGCCCTTTGGCGAATACATCCCTTTCGGCGATCTGGCCTATGACTGGTTCGGGCTGCGGGCCTTTGCGGCTCAGGCGGGCAACAGCTATTCGCCGGGGGCGGGGCCGCAGATTTTGGACCTTGGCCCTTTCGGCAAGGTCCTGCCACTGATCTGCTACGAGGCGATCTTTCCGCGCGATGTGAATGCAATGCCGGCGCGGCCCGACTGGATGCTGCAGATCACCAACGACGCCTGGTTCGGCATCCGCACCGGGCCGTTTCAGCATTTCGCCCAGGCAAGGCTGCGGGCGGTGGAACAGGGCTTGCCGCTGATCCGGGTTGCCAACACAGGTGTCACGGCTGTGGTCGACGCGCATGGCCGGATTGTGGAAGCCCTGCCGTTCGGCACGATGGCGTCACTGGACACCCATGTGCCCAGTGCCTTGCCACCCACGCCTTACAGCCGTTTCGGTGACGGCCCGGTGGCGCTGTTGCTGGCGGGCCTCGCCCTTCTGGCCTTGGCAAAGCAGCGCTTCACTTCCCATTGACGGGGTGCGCCTGCACGTCTAGTCAGGCGCATCTTGAACCCCCCCACAACGGCTTCCTGGCGTGGCGGGTTGAACCAACGGAGCACGTCCCCCAAATGAACACTGCGACTGGCCGCCCTGACTATGTCTTCACTTCGGAATCCGTTTCCGAAGGCCACCCCGACAAGGTCTGTGACCGCATCTCGGATGCTGTCCTGGACGCCTTCCTGAAGGAAGAACCGAACGCCCGCGTTGCCTGCGAAACCTTCGCCACCACCAACCGTGTGGTCGTCGGCGGCGAAGTCGGCCTGTCGTCGAAAGAGGCGACCCACGGCATGATGGCCCGGATCGACGGGATCGTGCGCGATTGCGTGCGCGACATCGGCTATGAGCAGAAGAAGTTCCATTGGTCGAAGATCAAGGTCCACAACTACATCCACGAGCAATCGGCGCATATTGCGCAGGGCGTGGACCGTGACGGGGCCGGCGACCAGGGCATCATGTTCGGCTATGCCACGCTGGAGACGGCGGAATACATGCCGGCACCGATCCAGTATGCCCATGCGATCCTGCGCCGTCTTGCCGAAGTGCGGAAATCGGGTGCCGAGCCGACGCTTGGCCCGGATGCCAAAAGCCAGCTGACGCTGCGCTATGCGAATGGCAAGCCGGTCGAGGTGATGTCGATTGTGCTGTCCACGCAGCACACCTCCAAGCGCCAGACCTCGAAGGTGATCCGGGGCATCGTGGAGCCCTACATCCGCGAAGTCCTCCCGCAAGGCTGGATCACCAAGAAGACCGAATGGCACGTGAACCCCACCGGGACGTTCGTGATCGGCGGTCCGGATGGTGATGCTGGTCTTACCGGCCGCAAGATCATCGTCGACACTTATGGTGGGGCCGCCCCGCACGGCGGCGGCGCGTTTTCCGGCAAAGACCCGACCAAGGTTGACCGCTCGGCCGCCTATGCCGCGCGCTATCTGGCGAAGAACGTCGTCGCGGCAGGCCTTGCGGACCGCTGTACCCTGCAGGTCAGCTATGCCATCGGGGTCGCGAAACCCCTGTCGATCTACGTCGACACCCATGGCACCGGGAAGGTCCCCGAAGCGGTGATCGAACGCGCAGTTGCCGAGGTCATGGACCTGACGCCGCGCGGCATCCGCACGCATCTTGACCTGAACCGCCCGATCTACGCCCGCACCAGCGCCTACGGCCACTTTGGCCGCGCACCCGAAGCCGACGGCGGTTTCTCGTGGGAACGCACGGATCTGGTCGAGGCACTGAAGAAGGCAGTATAGCGTTCACCCCGGCTTTCGCGCCGTGACTGTGAACGGCGCGAAGGACCCGAAGGTAAGGACCTGCAAAAGCCGGTCCTTACGCGGGTGCAGGATGGTAAGCTTTATCTCTGCCGCCCCCAGACCTTTCAGGGTCTCGGGGAAAAGGTCTCGCCCTTCGATATCGGTCAGCGACAGGACGCCGCCCGGTTTCAGGACCCGAAGCATCTCGGCCAGCGCAAGTTTGCGCTGGTGCGGATCAGGCAGGTTGTGGACTGCCCATGCCGACAGGATCACATCGAACCGTTCCGCCGGGAACGGCAGGGCCAGCATGTCACCGGTCATCACGCTGACCCGGTCGGACAGCCCCAGGCTGGCCGAATTGGCCAAGGTGGCTTCAGGGGTGTTCCGCGCCTGATCCTCGGCCCGCCAAAGGTCGATGCCCGTCGCATGCCCTGTCGACAGCCGCGACGCCGCGCCAAGCAGCATAAGGCCGCGCCCACATCCCACGTCCAGCACCTGTTCGTCGCCCCGCCATGGCAGGAGAGCAAGAAGTGCGTCGCGGTCGCGGACCTTGCCGATGCGGCTTTCCCGGATCATGAAGCTTCCCAGCCCCAGTAGATAGACCGCCACAATCGCAACGGCTGTTGCAACGAAAACGGCCCAAAGCCCGGGCAAATACAGGACAGCCGCCAAGGCAAGCCCGCAGGCGACGATTCCACCCAGCAGAAACCCCCGCATAAGGTTGGGAGCGTCCTGTCCATAGTCGATCGTCATCCTGCGTCCCTTCTTCTGCCCGATGCATCCAGCAGGTAGGCGGCTCATTTCACATGGCAACCTCGGCGTTGACCCCGGACCTTTTGTTGCGTAAGGCGCTGCGCATGACCGAGGACCCTGCCGGAACGTCGACCGATGCGCGCCGCAACTTCTATGGCCGCATCAAGGGCAAGACCCTGCGCGCGAGCCAGAAGGATTATCTGGCCGAGGACCTTGGCCCCCTCACCCTGCGCGGCGTCACGCGGGACGAAAACCCGTCACGAGCCAAACTTGCCCTCGGGTTTGTGAAAGGCCCCCTGTGGCTGGAGGTCGGTTTTGGCGGCGGCGAGCATCTGGTGCATATGGCGGCTCTGAACCCGGGCGTGACGATCATCGGGGCCGAGCCCTTCGTGAACGGCATCGCCATGCTTCTGGGCAAGATCCGGGGGGCGGGGGTTTCGAACCTCTGGCTTCATCCGGGCGACGCGCGTGACCTTTTCGATGTGCTGCCGGACGGTTGCCTGTCGAAGGTCTTTCTCAATTACCCCGACCCCTGGCCCAAGGCCCGCCACCACCGCCGCCGCTTTGTGACGCCCGAGCACCTTTTGCCCCTTGCCCGCGTCATGGCGTCAGGGGCCGAATTTCGGGTGGCCACCGATATTGCCGATTACGTGCGCCAGACGCTGGAAGAGGTTCCCCCCGCCGGGTTCACGCTGATCGGACAGGCGGGGCAGGGCGAGGCTTGGGAAGACTGGCTCTCGACCCGCTACGAACAGAAGGCGCTGCGCGAAGGGCGCCCGCCGCACTACCTGACGTTCCGGAGGAGATGAAGGAAGCATGAGTATTTTGAAAGGAGCAACTATCAGCATTTGCTCTTTCTGAAATACTCCCCCCGGAGGGTTCTACGGTGCCGAAGCGGGCCGGTTGGGGGTGATGGACCAGGCCCGCCGCTTGCGCTATCAGGCAACCCGGAATGTAGGGGAGACGACGATGTCAGGTCATGGCGCTGCGCAACCGATGAAAGCCCGCAAGTCGGGACCCCTGACGGGTGTGGCCGCGGTGCCGGGCGACAAGTCGATTTCGCACCGGTCATTGATCTTCGGCGCAATGGCGGTGGGTGAGACGAAGATCTCGGGTCTTCTGGAAGGCCAGGACGTGCTGGACACCGCCTCGGCGATGCGGGCCTTCGGGGCGACCGTGACCCGGCATGGTGAAGGCGTATGGACGGTGAACGGCGTTGGTGTCGGCGGATTTTCCGAACCGACTGATGTGCTGGATGTCGGGAACTCTGGCACCGGCGCGCGGCTGATCATGGGCACGATGGCGACGACACCGATCACCGCGACCTTTACCGGGGATGCCAGCCTTCGCAAGCGCCCGATGGGGCGGGTGACGGACCCGCTGAGCCTGTTCGGCGCGCAGTCCTATGGCCGCAAGGGTGGCCGGTTGCCGATGACCATCGTGGGTGCTGCGAACCCGGTGCCGGTGCGCTACACGCTACCCGTCGCCTCTGCGCAGGTGAAGTCGGCGGTGCTGCTTGCGGGCCTGAATGCGCCGGGCGAGACGGTGGTGATCGAAAAGGAACCGACGCGCGACCATTCCGAGCGGATGCTGGTGGGTTTCGGGGCCAAGCTTCATGTCGAGAAGACGGGTGAGGGCCATATCATCACCTTGACCGGCCAGCCCGAGCTTCGGCCGCAGACCGTGGCCGTGCCGCGCGATCCGTCCAGCGCTGCCTTCCCGGTCTGCGCGGCGCTGATCGTCGAGGGGTCGGACATTCTGGTGCCCGGTGTCAGCCAGAACCTGACCCGCAACGGCCTCTACTTGACCCTTGTCGAGATGGGGGCCGACATTGAGTTCCAGAATCCTCGCGAGGAAGGTGGCGAGCCGGTGGCGGACCTTCGGGTGCGGTTCAGCGGAAACATGAAAGGGATCGAAGTGCCGCCGGAGCGCGCGCCCAGCATGATCGACGAATATCCGGTGCTGTCGGTGGTGGCCGCCTTCGCGACGCGGAAGACCGTGATGCGGGGGATCAAGGAGCTGCGCGTCAAGGAAAGCGACCGGATCGACGCGATGGCCCGGGGGCTGGAGGCTTGCGGGGTACGGATCGAGGAGGACGAGGACACGCTGATCGTCCACGGCATGGGGCCGGGGGGCGTGCCCGGAGGGGCGACCTGCGCCACCCACATCGACCACCGGATCGCGATGAGTTTCCTCACCTGCGGTCTGGCTGCAAAAGCTGCGGTGGGGGTGGATGACGGCTCGCCGATCCAGACCTCGTTTCCTACCTTCGAGGCGCTGATGTGCGGCCTTGGGGCCGAAATCGAGCACGGGTAAGGCGGTCAGTCTACGGGGGACAAGTCCGGCTTGGCGAGTGAGTTCGGAATTCCGGCCTTGGACGCCAGGGTGGAGTCGAGATTTCTGCCCCCCGGGCCTTGAGGGACTTAGGCCCGAGGGGCTCTGCCCGTCAAAACACGTCGAGCAGGTACAGAATGATGATGATCGGGATCGGTATGCCGATCAGCCAGGCAATTCCGCCTTTCATGGTGTGAACTCCGTCTTGTTTGGTTACCGGGCCAACGCGGAAGCTTCGGGGATGGTTCCCGGTCCCGGTGGTTTTTGTTCGCAGCGACCAAATCGGTGGGGCTGGTTCCCGCAGCCGACGGCTGTCAGAACGGCCAGCGGTCTTCAGCGAACGCGGTGATTGCTGCGGTGATGCGGGCAAAGCTTGCCCTCGCGCGCGGCACCGAATGCCGGGCGCGAAGGTAGCCGTGGACGAGGCCCGGCTCGGTGACTGCATGGGCCTGGCCACCGGCGTTCCGGATCTTCGTGGCATAGGCGGGGGCGTCGTCCGCCAGGGGGTCGCATTCCGCGGCGAGGGCGAGTGTGGGGGGCAGGCCGGTGAAATCGGTGTCCTGCAACGGGCTGACGGTAGCGTCCGCATCCGGCGCGTGGCCTGCGTGGCGGATGTCCTTGTAGTATAGGACGTCGTCGCGGGTCAGCATCGGGGCATGGGCGTGGGTAAGGGCGCTGCCTTGGGTGAGGTCGCCGCCGAGGCCGGGGTAGATCAGGACCTGGCCTTTGATCTGGCTGTTCCGGCGGAGAGCATGACAGGTCGCGGCGGCGAGGTTGGCTCCGGCGCTGTCTCCGACCAGGATCAGGGGGCCTTGGGTGGCGAGATGACGGGCCACGGCGCAGGCGTCGTCGAAGGCGGCGGGGTGGAGGTGTTCGGGGGAGAGGCGGTAGTCGGCGGAGACGACGGTCAGGCCGGTGGCGGCGCGGATGTCGGCGCAGATGCCGTCGTGGGAGTGAAGGCCCCCGACCACGAAGCCTCCGCCGTGGAGGTAGAGGACGGTGGGCTGCGCGCCGGGGTAGATGCGGCAGGGAACGCCGGCGATGGGTTGGTCGTGGGAGGTCACTCCGGGAGGGTAGGGGGTGTCGAAGGCCGCGCACATCCGGTCGTAGATCGCCCTCTGGTCAGTGATGGAGAGGGTCGCGGTGTTCTCGGGGTAGGAGGCGTTGGTTTTCTGGATGAAGGCCCAAGTGGGGGCGTCGATGAGGGTTTGGTAGTCGGTCATGGGGGCCTCCGTTCGGCGGGGAGTGTAGGGGCCGCAAGGGGGGCTGTCCACGCAGGACGGGGGTGGGGGAGGCAGGGAAATCAAGGGGTTGGGTGTGGGCGTTAGGAGGGTGTTAAGGGTTGGGGGGAGTCGCTAACGCAATTGAGCTGCTCTGCTGCAATGATGCTAAAGCGCATGGTGTGCCTGCCACGCGCTCTCTGTGGCCCGTCTAGGTGACGCCCGGGTCTCGTCTGTTAACGGCATCGGAGATTCCGAGTGCAATGTAGGCTTTCGGGTAGATCGCAGTATACTCATACAGTATTCCGAGATCGCAAAGCTTAGATAGTAGATTGCGCGCTGCAACGTCCGTGATCGAGAGGCGTTCGACAATCTTTCTTGGAGTTACGACGGGGCTCTCAAACAGCATGTCGATAATGGATAGAACATTTGCGCTCTTGATGCTTGATCCTGCCATTTGGCGATAGGAGCTTTGGAGATCTAGCAGTCGATCGATGACCTCTACAGTCTCGCGACAGCTTGTTGCAACAGTTTCAAAGAAGTACTTTAGCCAGCCCTCCCAATCTCCAAAAGCGGATACTGCGTAGAGAGCATCAATGTACCTGTCTTTGTTCGTTTCAATCACGGGGCTAAGATAAAGAGCTGGCATGTGCAGCAGGCCACTTTTGACTGCCATCAGCGAGACTAGCATTCTTCCAACACGCCCGTTTCCATCGGCGAAAGGGTGTATGGTTTCAATCTGATAGTGAACCAGTCCCATGTCTAGAAGCGCAGTGCTTGCGCTTGCGTCGTCGCGATTAATGTATTTCTCTAGCGCTGACATGCATTCAAGAGTTTCACTGGGCGGAGGTGGAATGAATCGGGCAGTGCTGAGCGTGGCACCCCCGATCATATTTTGATCCCGCTTGAATTCTCCAGGCAGCCTGTTAGCTCCACGATGCCTCCCAACCCTTGAGAGTAGAATCCCATGCGCTTCCCTCAGCAGGCGATTTGTGATCGGCTCATCCTTTATTCGGTTTAGAGCCATTGAAAGTGCGCGCATGTAGTTGTTGACTTCTTGAGTGTCATCGCTTGGTGCCTTTGCAAGGCCTGCTTCCGCTAAGATCAACTCATCATCCGTCGAAAAGGTGCCCTCCATAGCAGATGAGGTTAGCGCTTCCTTTCGTTGCAATGGTCTTATCAAAATGTAGGCGTTGTGCAGGCGTCTGCATGCGCCGCGAAGTTCACCGACAGCTGCCATGGCTTCAGCTAGTGGGTAGGTGATGCGCCCCAGATCGATTAATGGAGGTAGCGGGTTTGGTACGAACGCACGTTCACCGTACAGTGTGGGCACGAGGATGCCTGAGGTGGAGGCGTGGAAGTCTTCATACTTCATAGTGAACGACTCTTCGACTATAGGAACCTCTACAAACCCTATAGTCATGGGGGTTGGAAGTTAAGAGTGGAGCGGGAGTTCCAACCTAACTTTAGGGTCTTTAGTCATGCCGCGGTCCGGGCGACCGGAGGAACTCAGCGATTCAGCAATGCGAACCCCTTGGATGCGGCCACAACAAAGTTGCCCGTCTCAAAATCGGTTGTGAGCTAGGCAAACGCGACCGAGCGACCGGACCAAGGGCGTCGGGGCAGGCTCCGACCTACGGGTTACCTCGCAAACCGCTTGTACTTCACCCGCTTCGGCTCCAGCGCATCCGGGCCCAACCGACGGACCTTGTCTTCCTCGTAGGCCTGGAAGTTGCCCTCGAACCATTCCACATGGGCGTCGCCTTCGAAAGCCAAAATATGGGTGCAGAGGCGGTCCAGGAAGAAGCGGTCGTGGCTGATGATGATCGCGCAGCCGGCGAAGTCTTCGATGGCGGCTTCCAGCGCTTGCAGGGTCTCGACGTCAAGGTCGTTGGTCGGCTCGTCGAGGAGGAGCACGTTGCCGCCGGACTTCAACAGCTTGGCCATGTGGACGCGGTTACGCTCACCGCCGGACAGGAGCCCGACCTTCTTTTGCTGGTCGGTGCCCTTGAAGTTGAACGCCCCGGTGTAGACGCGGGAGTTCATCTGCATGTCGCCGAGGGTGATAACCTCGGCCCCGCCGGAGATTTCTTCCCAGACGTTCTTCGCCGGGTCCAAAGCGTCGCGGGACTGGTCGACGAAGGCCAGCTTCACCGTGTTGCCAAGGGTGATCGTGCCTTCATCCGGCTTCTCGTCGCCGATGATCATGCGGAACAGGGTGGATTTGCCGGCACCATTGGGGCCGATGACGCCGACAATGGCGCCGGGGGGGACGGTGAAGGACAGGTCCTCGATCAGAAGCTTGTCGCCCATATGTTTCTTCAGGCCCACAACCTCGATCACCTTGTTGCCAAGGCGTTCGCCGTTCGGGATGATGATCTGGGCGCTGGAGGAGCGTTCCATGACGGTCTGGCTCGCCATCTCGTTGTAGCGTGACAGACGGGCCTTGCCCTTGGACTGGCGGGCTTTGGCACCGGAGCGGATCCACTCCAGTTCCTTTTCCAGCGCCTTCTGCTTGGATTTGTCTTCGCGCGATTCCTGCGCCATCCGCTTGGCTTTCTGGTCAAGCCAGGCGGAGTAGTTGCCTTCGTAGGGAATGCCGCGGCCACGGTCGAGTTCCAGGATCCACGAGGTGATGTCGTCCAGGAAGTAACGGTCGTGGGTGACGATCAGGATGGTGCCCTTGTAGGCGATCAGGTGCTTTTGCAGCCAGGCGATGGATTCGGCGTCAAGGTGGTTGGTCGGCTCATCAAGTAGCAGCATGTCGGGCTTTTCAAGGAGGAGCTTGCACAGTGCCACGCGGCGACGCTCGCCCCCCGACAGGGTTTCGACGTCGCTGTCGTCGGGCGGGCAGCGCAGGGCGTCCATCGCGACGCCGACCGAGGCTTCCAGCTCCCACAGGTTGCCCGCGTCGATCTGGTCTTGCAGGGCGGCCATCTCGTCCGCCGTCTCGTCCGAATAGTTCATCGCCAACTCGTTGTACCGCTCCAGGATCGCGGTTTCCTTGGCGACGCCGAGCATGACGTTCTCTTTCGCGGTCAGCTTGGGGTCGAGGTAGGGCTCCTGCGCCAGGTAGCCGACTTTCGCGCCCTTTGCCGCCCAGGCCTCACCTTTGAAGTCGGTGTCCATGCCGGCCATGATCTTGAGGAGGGTGGATTTTCCCGAGCCGTTGATGCCGACGACACCGATCTTCACGCCGGGCAGGAAGTTCAGGTGGATGTTCTCGAAGCACTTCTTGCCGCCGGGGTAGGTCTTGGAGACGTTCTCCATGTGGTAGACGTATTGGTAAGCGGCCATGTGAGTGCTCCATCCGGGGTTGGCGCGTATGTAGCGGTGATGGGGGGCGGCTGCAACGGGAAGGGTGGGGGGAACCGGACTTGGCATGCGCGTGGCAATCGGGCTTCTGAGCCGCTTCAGGCAAGGGGATGCAGCATGCGCACGGGATTGATTGTGGTGATGGTGATGGTGGCGGGTGGGGCCGCAGCAGAGGTGACAAACCTTGAGGCGCCGGGAAGCCTTGCGCCCACAGTCGATCCGGGTTGCGTGACGATGGCCACGGCCGATGCGCGCCTGTCGCCGCCCGATCTGGCGCTGGGTGTGCTGGCCTGTGGCCGTGCGGGCAACTGGGACGTGGCGGCCGAGCTTTACGTCCTGATGTTGCTGCGGTCGGATTTTGATACCCGAAGGGTCGCCGACGCCTCTGCCCATCAGGCAGGCCAGGTGCTGACGACCCAGCTGAACGACAGCCAGTCCGAAGCGGACCGCGCAAGTCTTGGTGAGGCGATCAACCGTTACGCCAACCCCGAACCCGCGCAGCGCGCAGCCCTTTGTCAGGCGGCCGCTACGTCGGGCGTGCCGCAGCATGACCCATCCTGGATGATCCAGCACGGTATGGCGGCGTTCACGGGCTTGCAGGGCGATGGGCTGGTCCCGAACTTTGACCCGGCCGCAGCCTGGGATGCAGTGATGCGCGAAACGGTGATCTGCGAATAGATCGCGCTCCAAAGGACGGGCGCAAAGGACGCCTGTTCCGCAGGCCATTGTAAAGACTCAACCCTTGCGGTCAATTGGCTGCCAGCAACGCAGCGGGGCAGGATGCGGCAAGGGTTTCCCATGGCGGGCCGGGGCATGGTCGTCGGCCTTCTCGGCGGGTCGTTTGATCCGGCGCATGAGGGGCATGTGCTGATCACGCGTGAGGCGTTGAAGCGGATGGGGCTGGATCAAGTCTGGTGGTTGGTGACCCCCGGCAATCCGTTGAAGCCGCGGCAACCGGCGCCAATGGGGGACCGGCTGGCCCAGGCGGGCAGGGTGATGCGGGACCCTCGGGTGAAGATCACGGCGCTGGAGGAGCGGCTGGGGACGCGGGCGACGTTTGATACGATCCGTCGGTTGAAGGCGATTTATCCCGGAGTGACCTTCGTCTGGCTGATGGGGGCCGACAATCTGGTGCAGTTTCACCGCTGGGGACGCTGGCGCGATATTCTGCGGATGGTTGCGGTCGGGGTTTTGGCGCGTCCGGGGGCGGGGGTGCACGCACGTCTGTCCGTCGCGGCGCGGGCGTTCCGAGTGCATCAGGTGGATCGGGGCGAGAACCTGCGAGGTCGGAAGCCCCCCGTCTGGGCCTTCGTGAACCTGCCGATGAACGATGCCTCTTCGTCCGAGATCCGGGCGCGCGGGGGCTGGAAATCGGGGCGCTGACCGGCTGCTCCTCGTGCACCTTAGGCTTCTCGTCGCGCAGGCCCTCCGACGAGAAGCCGAAGGCGAACGAGGAGCCCTTGGTCAGAGCGCCTTGCCCATCCAGACATCTGCGGGCGGGGTCGTGTAGGGCGCGATGTCGGTCCAGCCGGTCGCGCGGTAAAGCGCAATCGCCTCGGTCAGGGCCGCGTTGGTGTCAAGCCTAAGCCGCTGGTGACCCATTGCGCGGGCTTCTGCCTCAATCGTAGCCATCATTCTGCGCGACAGGCCCTGGCCCCGGGCCGAAGCGTGGACCCAAAGGCGTTTGACCTCGGCCGTGTTGTCCTCCAGCGCGCGCAGGGCGACGCAGGCGACGGGCAGTTCATCAGACCAGGCGATCAGGAAGCGACCCTGTGGCGGGCGGTAGCTGTCACTGTGCGGGTCGGGTAGGGGAAAATGCTCGGGCCGGGCGGCGGGGACGCGGGCGACGACTTCGTCGAAATAGGCGCGCTGGCAGGCAAGCGCTTCGGGCGCGTCGGGATCAGCGGGGCGGATATCGACCTGGTGGCGGTTGAGAACGGTTGCGATCAGATCCATCGCCGCCAGCACCTCATCTGCCCGCGCGCCAGCCTTCGCCAGCACATCGGTTGACTGGTCGTGGATCAGGGCCAGATAGGCTGCCACTTCCGCCTGCCCTGCCTGGGTCAGCCGGGCGATGCTGCGTCTGCGGTCCGTGGGATCGGTCTTGGTCTCGATCAGATGTTCCCGCTCCAGCGCGCGCAGAAAGCGGCTTAGCAGGCCAGAATCAAGGCCCAGCTGTGCGCGGATATCGGCGACATCAGTGCCCTCGGCCCGGACCAGATGCAGGACCCGTGCCGCGCCAAGCGGACGGCCCCTGCCCATGAACGAGGTTTCAAGCGCCCCAGAGGCGCGCGTTACGGCACGATTGAAGCGGCGAAGCCGGGCGACGGGGTCAAGAAACATATCGGACCTCGGTCAGTTATGTTACCTGACCATAGTCAGATAATCCGATCACGCAAGCGCGAAGGTGAGTCAACACGGACTGGTGGAATCGCTGCGGATGCGGCTATGTCCGGGGAAACGACGGGGTGAGCGCATGATTTCGCGGCGATTGGTGTTGGCGGGGCTTCTGGCGGGGGCCGCCTTTCCGGCAGCGGCCGAGATCATGGACAGCTCGCCCCGCCCGGTACCGCGCGGGGGCAAGACGGCGGCGCGTCCGTCTGCTGGGCCGCTGGACACGACAGATCTGATTGCAGCGGCAAAGCTGGGCGGGTCGGTGGCTTATGTTCTTCTGGATGCGTCCACAGGCGCGGTGCTGGAATCGCATGAGCCGAACCTGACCCTGCCGCCGGCCAGCGTGGCGAAGGCGGTTACGTCGCTTTTCGCGCTGGAAAAGCTTGGGGCGGGCTTCCGCTTTGCGACACGGGTCATCGCCACCGGGCCGGTGACGGGTGGCATGGTGCAGGGCGATATTGTGCTGGCGGGCGGGGGCGACCCCACGTTGCAGACCGACCAGCTGGGCGATCTGGTGGCGCGGCTGGCAAAGGCGGGCCTGAAAGGCGCGACGGGGCGGTTCCTCTATTGGGACGGAGCCTTGCCAAGGCTGGAAGAGATTGCCCAGGATCAGCCCGCGCATGTGGGCTACAATGCTGCCGTCTCGGGGCTGAACCTGAATTTCAACCGCGCCTATTTCGAATGGAAGCGGATGGATGGGGTCTGGCAAACCACGGTCGATGCGCGGGGTGAGCGGTTCGTCCCAAGCGTGGACATGGTGCGGGTTGATGTGGCGCAACGTGACGCGCCGCTGTTCACTTATGCGCCGGGGCGGGTCGAGGAATGGACGGTGGCCTCGGCTGCCTTGGGCAAGGGCGGCAGCCGCTGGTTGCCGGTGCGCGATCCGGGGGCTTACGTGGCCGAAGTGTTTCGCACCCTTGCGCGCGCGCAAGGCATCCGGCTGGAGGTCGGCGAGCGGGTGCAATCCGTGCCGCCGGGTAAGGAAATCGGCCGGGTGGACAGCGAACCGCTGCCCGAGGTGCTGCGCGACATGCTGAAGTTTTCCACCAACCTGACGGCGGAATGCGTTGGGCTGACGGCCTCGGGGTTGTCTGGGCTGGAGGTCTCGGCGAAGGCGCAGTCTGATTGGGTGCGGGCAACATTCGGGGTCAGTTTCGACATGCATGACCACTCGGGTCTGGGGGGCAGCTCTCGTGTTACGGCTGCTGGCATGGCAAAGATGCTGTTTCAGGCTGATCGCGAAAAGCGCGGGCTGAAGCAAATCCTGCGCGATGTGGGCATGAAGGACGACACGGGCGCGGTCATCAAGGGGCATCAGGTGAAGGTGCTGGCGAAGTCGGGGACGCTGAACTTTGTCTCGGGGCTGGCGGGGCATATCGTGCCGCCTGCCGGCCGCGAGCTGGTGTTCGCGATCTTCTCGGGCGACCCCGAACGCCGCGATTCGGTGCCGGTGGCCTTGCGCGAAGAGCCGGAGGGCGGAAAGGCCTGGACCAAGCGTGCGCGCCGCCTGCAGGCGCAGCTGATCAGCCGCTGGGCCGGGCTTTACGCCTGAACCTGATGCGGCCAAGCAGACGCCCGGCTGATCGGGAACGGGCACCGGGCTGCGTTGCCGTTTTGCCGCCCTTCGGGACGGAAGCTGTCTTTGCGGTTCTGACGCCTTGCAATTTGCCGGGGTGCTGGCACCATGCGGCTATTGCAATATGATGCCCTCACATGAAGGATTGGGACATGAAAAAACTGACATCTTCGCTTCTGGCGCTGGCCATGGGGTTCGGCTCGACCGCTGCCTATGCAGGCGGCCCGGTTGTGATCGAAGAAGAAGGCCAGCCGGAAGTCGTCGCGGATTCGCCCCGTTCGGGCTGGATCGTTCCGGTCGTCGTCGGCCTGATCATCATCTGCGCGATTGCCTGCGGCAACGATGACGAGGTCGATCCAGAACGGTAAGCTTCGCGCTACAAGACCTTACGACAAAGGCGGCGTGCCGAAGGTGGCACGCCGCATCTTTTTGTGCGGACCACAGCCGAACATGGCTGACAGAATTCTAAAGACCTCACGCCTTCGCTGGCGCGCGGCGGTGACCGTATAGACGGGGTGGCACCCGCACGGATTTCTCAAGACCGACGGCACGCGGGTCAGTCAGAGTTCCCTCAGAACCGATTTGGCCGGTATGGCTTGATATCAACCGGCCCGCTGCGCCCGGCGAGCATGGCCGTGACGATTTCGGCGGTCACCGGGGCCAGCGTCACGCCGATGTGGCCGTGGCCAAAGGCGAGAATGACGTCGCTTCCTCCGGATGATGGACCGATGACCGGCAGGCTGTCGGGCAGCGAAGGGCGAAAGCCCATCCAGTCGCGGTCGGGTTTGCCAAGGCCGGGAAAGAAGGCTCGCGCGCCCTCGACCAGTTTCGCGATGCGGTGGGGTGACGGCGGCAGGGTCAGCCCGCCCAGCTCCACAGTCCCCGCAACGCGCAGGCGGCCCGCCATCGGGCAGAAGTAGAACCCCCGTGCCGTCGGGCAGGCGGGGCGCGACAGAAGCGGCTCGGGCATATCCCATTCGGCATGATAGCCCCGCTCCGTATCCAGGGGGATGCGGTCGCCCGCCTGCAAGGCCAGCGCGCGGGACTGCGCGCCAGCGGCGATCACTACGCGGCGGGCGTGGAGGTGCAATCCGGGGCCTTCGATCACCACGCCGTCGGGTCCCCGGGTCAGGCGGTCGGCACGTGCTTGCAGGTGCCGGGCGCGTGGCATGACTGCCGCAGCGATCAGCCCCATCATCCGGCCCGGATCGTCCAGGAACGTTGCCCCGGTGAAGTAGGCCGCGCCGCCCAGTCCCTTTGGCAGGCCCGGCTCCATATCCGACAGCCGGGAGGGCGCGATCAGGTCAACCTCGACCCCCAGCTTGCGGCGCTGGTCAAGCTCGGTCCAGGCGGCGGTAAAGGCTTGCGGAGTCTCGTAGAGGTAAAGGCAACCCCGCCGTTGCAGAATGCCCACGCCCTGAACGCGCAGGGCAAGGTCATCCCAACGCTCCGTAGCACCCCGCAAAAGGGCGGTGATGGCACGGGCATTCCGTTCGGCCTGCGCGGGCAGGGACTGGTGCAGGAAGCGCATCAGCCACGGAGCAAGACTGGGCAGGGCCCGGTGCCGGATCGCCAGCGCTGAGGTCTTGCTGAACAGAAGCGACGGCAGCGACCGCAGCACATCCGGCGTGCCGACCGGGCTGGTGGCATAACCCGCGATGGTGCCTGCATTGCCGTAGCTGGCCCCCATGCCGGGTTGGCCGGGGTCGACCAGCACCACCTCGCGGCCCTGGTCGACCAGTTCCAGCGCGATGGTCAGGCCGATGACGCCCGCGCCGATCACGGCGATGTCGGTCGTCTCGCGCGTCAGCATGAGTCAGTTGGCCGCGTAGGGTGGGCAATGTGCCCACACCTTTGCGTCATACGTGGGCACATTGCCCACCCTACAGACACGCCTCGAACAACGCCTTCGTGTTCTTCTTTGTCAGCTTCACCGGGTTGCCGCCGCAGGACGGGTCCTCCAGCGCCATCTTGGTCAGCATGTCGAGGTCGGGGTCCTTGACCCCCAGCTTTGTCAGGTTTTCCGGGATGTTCAGCGTGGTCCGCAGGTCAAGGATGCGCTGGTAGAACCCCTTGTAACCGCCCTTGATCCCGCAATAGGCCGCCGCCGAGGCGAGCCGGTCCTTCACGGCCTTGCGGTTGAAGTCCAGCACCATCGGCATGACGACGGCATTCGTGGTGCCGTGGTGGGTGTTGTAGACCGCCCCGATCGGGTGGCTGAGGGCATGGATCGCCCCGAGGCCCTTCTGGAACGCCGTCGCCCCCATCGCCGCCGCCGACATCATGTGCGCACGGGCGTCAAGGTCGTTCGGGTCGGCGTAGACCTTCGGCAGGTTTTCAAACACCAGCCGCATCCCTTCCAACGCGATGCCTTGGCTCATCGGGTGATAGAAGGGGCTCCTGAACGCCTCAAGACAATGCGCGAGGGCGTCCATGCCGGTGCCTGCGGTGATGAACTTCGGCATCCCGGTGGTCAGGGCCGGGTCACAGATCGTGACGGCGGGCATCAGTTTCGGGTGGAAGATGATCTTCTTCTTGTGGGTTTCACTGTTCGTCAACACCCCTGCCCGGCC
>JANMGI010000212.1:0-3106 GCA_031374565.1 Paracoccaceae bacterium
GTGTTAATGAGGTTGTGCTGGGCGCCTGCGGGCACGATGATCGCGTCGCCGCCTTTCACCTTCCGGGTTGTCCCGTCGATCACGACCTCGCCGTGACCCTTTTCGATGCGAAAGAACTGGTCATGGGTCTTGTGGGTCTCCATCCCGATATCTTCGCCGGGCTTCAACGCCATCAGGACCAGTTGCAGATGGTGACCAGTGTAGAGAACGTGCCGGAAAGCGGTGTTCTCTTCAGTCAGTTTCTCGATGTCAGCGGTGTAGCCGTTCATGATTGGGGTCCTTTGGGAATGTGAGGGCGGAACAAATCCCGCCGCGCCTTTCGACGCATCAGGCGCCGAATATCCGAACGGCGCACTGATGCAGGTTGTGCCCTGCAGGTCACGCTGCCACCGGTGAGACGGCCATCGACCGGCGCAGCGCCCATCGCCAGACCGGCTTCAGCGCCTCCAGCACCAAAAGCACCGCCAGCCCGGCGAGCGGGGGGAAGGATAGAAATTCAGGGTCCAAAGCGGCAAAGCCAAAGAGGTCACGGCCGGGTTGCCAGAACATCGTAACGGCAAGCAGGGTGCCAACGATGGGCAGCACGATGGCCAGGGCCCGGTTGGGCCGGGTGATCGCGGTCAGGATGGAGGATGAACGCGACCGATCCACGAGGATCAGCGCGATAAGTGCGAAGATCAGTGCGGCAAAGGTAATTCCCCGCACCTGATCGGTCGAAAGACCATATCCGGGGGCGACGGCAAGGATCGTGCCGGTAACACCCAGCACTAACGCACCTTGAACAAGGCTCCACAGGATCGTCGGGACGGAGAACAACGGCTCGGCAGGCGGGCGTGGCGGGCGGGTCATGATGCCGTCCTCCTCGGTTTCGGCCTCGAACACGAGTGAGCAAACCGGGTCGATCACCATTTCAAGGAAGGCAATGTGGACCGGGCCAAACAAGATCGGCATCCCGAACAGCAGCGGCATCAGGGCCAGGCCCGCGATCGGGACGTGGACGGCAAGGATAAAGCTCATCGCCTTGCGCAGGTTGTCATAGATGCGGCGACCAAGGCGGATGGTGGTTACGATGGAGCCGAAATCGTCGTCCAGAAGCACGATGCTGGCCGCCTCGCGCGCGACATCCGTGCCGCGTCCACCCATCGCCACACCGATATGCGCGGCCTTCAGGGATGGCGCATCGTTCACCCCGTCGCCGGTCATGGCGACGACCGCTCCGGCGGCTTTCAGCGCTGTGACGATGCGCAGTTTCTGTTCCGGCATGATGCGGGCAAATATGGTAACATCCTTGACCGCGCTTGTCAGATCAGCGTCCGACATTGAGGAAAGCTCACCGCCGGTTATAGCGCGGCTGCCCTGCAACCCGGCCTGCGTTGCGATGGCTTGCGCGGTGGCAGGATAGTCGCCTGTGATCATCATCACCCGGATGCCCGCACTGCGACATTGCGCCACCGCTGCCGGGACCGAAGCTCGCAGGGGGTCCGCCAGTCCCACCAGACCCAGAAAGCGAAAGGTGAAATCGCGCTGGCTGGCGGGCAAGGGTCCGCGATGGGCCGCCTCGGCCACACCCAAGACGCGCAGGCCGGATCTGGCCATTTGATCGACCTGAGCTGTCAGGGCTGCACGGGCTGCGGGGTCCAGCTTGCACAGAACAGCCATCGCCTCAGGTGCGCCCTTGGCGGCGATCTGCCAGCCTTTGCCCGCCGCCTCCCACGCCTGAGACATCGCCAGCAGTTCGGGTGACAGCGCATAGCTTCGCTCCAACCTGCGCCCCGCGCCGGGCAGTGTTTCGCCATCGCGAAGATCGGCCCCGGCCAGTGCATGAAACGCCTTTTCCATCGGGTCGAATGGTTTGGGGGCCGAGGCCATCACCCCCGCCGCCGCCAGTTCGCGGAACGCCTCGGGCAGCGGCACGCCGACCTTGGCCGCCGCACCATCGGCCAGCCGGAGTTCGGCGATGGTCATCCGGTTTTCGGTCAGCGTGCCAGTTTTGTCGGTGCAGAGCACGCTCGCCGCACCCAGCGTTTCAATGGCGGACGCCCGCCGCGTCAGCACCCGCACCTTGGAGATGCGCCATGCGGCCATCGCCATGAAGACCGCCAGCACCATCGGAAACTCTTCGGGCAGCATCGACATGCCGACGGCGATACCCGCCAGAACCCCCTCTAGCCACCCTCCGCGCAGCAGGCCGTAAAGCACGACAACCGCGCCGCTGACCGCTGCCCCCACGGCCGCGAACACAATCACCAGCTTGCGCATCTGGCGTTGGAGATGGGGCGTCTCGGTCTCCAGAGTGCTCAGCGAGGTGCCGATCCTGCCGATCTCCGACTTGGGGCCCGTGGCCGTGACCAGCGCCAAAGCGGAGCCGCGGACGATCAGGCTGCCGGAAAACACCATGGGCTGATCTTCACCCCCCGGACGGGCATCTGTCGCGTTGCCCGCCAGTTTGCGCACCGGGACCGCCTCACCGGTCAGAAGGGATTCGTCCGCCGAAAGGCCCGTCGCCTCCAGCAACAGGGCATCGGCGGGCACGCGGTCGCCTTCCGAAAGCACGATCAGATCACCGCGCGCCACCTCTCGTCCTGCTATGCGCAGCCGCTCACCAGCCCGGATCACCAGCGCGCGCGGGCTGGTCAGATCGCGCAGCGCTTCCAGCACGCGCTCGGTCCGCGCTTCTTGCACGACGGTGATGCCAATGGAGAGGCAAGCGAAGGCCAGAAGGATCAGTGCCTCTTCCCGATTGCCAAGCATGAGGTAGACGACACCGCCCGCGACCAGCAAAGCCAGCATGGGCTCACGCAGGACATCGAAGATGATCCGCAAGGGGGACCGTCGCTGGGTGCGGGGCAGCTCGTTGAACCCCTCGGCGGTAAGCCTTGCCTGCGCCTTAGCAGGCGTCAGGCCTGGCGCTACTGGCCCGGTGGGCTTGCCTGCGGGTGCGGAATGGGTCACGGGTGCGGCCTTTCTGGGTGATGGCCGACCCTGACACGGATCTCGGCGACAAAGTCCTGATCTGGGTCAGCCCGTGCCTTTGGGATGGCAGGTAACCTTGCGGAAAGACGCGTGTTCCAAGGAGCCCACCGATGCCAGACACCGAAAGAGCCGG
>JANMGI010000221.1:0-9089 GCA_031374565.1 Paracoccaceae bacterium
TGCGAAACATCAATCTGACCCGGTTAACCTATTGTTCCCCGCAGGTTACTCAGACATGTCAGGTCCAGTCCAGCACGACCTTGCCCGAAAGGCCGGAGCGCATGGCGGCGAAGCCTGCGTCGAAGTCCGCGACCTTGAAGCGGTGGGTGATGACGCGGCGGATGTCGAGGCCGTTTTCCAGCATGGCGATCATCTTGTACCAGGTCTCGAAGATCTCACGGCCGTAGACGCCCTTGATGGTGATCGCCTTGAAGACGATACGGGACCAGTCGACCGGTGATTTGCCGGGCGGAATGCCCAGCATTGCGATGCGGCCGCCCATGACCATATGCTCGACCATCTGGTCTAGCGCCTGTTGGGAGCCGGACATCTCCATCCCCACGTCAAAGCCTTGGCTCATCTTTAGGCTGGGGTAGACCGATTTCAGGTCTGTCGTGGCGACGTTGACCGGCACCACGTCGGCCACCTGGGCAGCAAGGTCAAGGCGGGCCTGGTTGATGTCGGTGATCACCACATGCCGCGCGCCGACGTGGCGGGCGACGGCGGCGGCCATGATGCCGATGGGCCCGGCACCCGTGATCAGCACATCCTCGCCGATCAGATCAAAGCTGAGGGCTGTATGGACGGCATTGCCCAGGGGATCGAGGATCGCGCCGATCTCGTCATCGATGGCGTCGGGCAAGGGGACGACGTTGAAGGCGGGCAGGCGCAGGTATTGCGCGAAGGCGCCGGGTTCGTTGACGCCGATGCCACGGGTTTCGGGGTCGAGGTGGAATTTGCCCGACCGGCTTTGGCGCGAGGTTTTGCCGATGAGATGGCCTTCGCCGGAACAGCGCTGGCCGATGGTCAGGCCTTCGACGTTGCGGCCCACCTCCACAATGATGCCCGCGAATTCGTGGCCGGTGACCAGGGGAACGGGGACGGTCTTCTGCGCCCAACTGTCCCAGTTCCAGATGTGGATGTCGGTGCCGCAGATGCCGGTCTTGTGGATCTTGATCAGCACGTCATCGGGGCCGATCTCGGGGACCGGACGGGTTTCCATCCAGAGGCCGGGTTCGGGCTTGGCTTTCACCAGCACGGCCATTTCGTTTGCGCGCTGATCGCGCGCGGGCATTTCGTTGGTCATTTCAGGACTCCGGTGGCTTTTCCTGCGGCGGTGAAGGCATCCAGCGCGAAGTCGAGGTCTGCGCGCGTTAGGGCTGCGTTCATCTGCGTTCGGATTCGGGCCTGGCCCTTTGGGACCACAGGAAAGAAGAACGGGGCGACATGGACGCCGCGGGCGTTGAGGTCGGCGGCCATGGCTTGGGCGAGTTTGGCGTCGCCAAGCATGACCGGGATGATCGGGTGCTCTCCCGGCAGCAACGTGAAGCCAGCGTCGGTAAGGCCTGCCCGCCAGTACTGCGCGTTTTCGGTGAGTTGGGCGCGAAGGTCATCGGCCCCTTCCACGATGTCGAGGGCGGCTAGGGCGGCCCCCACCACGGCAGGGGGCAGGGCGTTGGAGAAAAGGTAGGGGCGGGCGCGCTGGCGCAAAAGGTCGATCACGGGTTGGGGACCGGCGATGTAGCCGCCCAAGGCCCCGCCGAGCGCCTTGCCGAGGGTGCCAGTCAGAAGGTCCACAGCAACCCCCGCGCGGGCGGGGGTGCCCCGGCCTTGCGGGCCGGTGAAGCCGGTGGCGTGGCAATCATCGACCATGACCATCGCGCCATAGCGGTCGGCGAGGGCGCGGATTTCGGGGAGGTTGGCGTAGAAGCCGTCCATCGAGAAGACGCCGTCGGTGGCGACCAGGATGAAGCGGGCACCGTCCGCGCGGGCCTGTTTCAACTGGGCCTCGAGGTCGGTCATGTCGGAGTTGGCGTAGCGGTAGCGCTTGGCTTTGCACAGACGGATGCCGTCGATGATGCTGGCGTGGTTCAAAGCGTCCGAGATCACGGCGTCTTCGGGGCCGAGGAGGGGCTCGAACAACCCGCCGTTCGCGTCGAAGCAGGCGGCGAAGAGGATCGTGTCGTCGTGGCAGAGGTAGCGGGCGAGGCGGGTTTCAAGCTGCCGGTGCAGGTCCTGTGTGCCGCAGATGAAGCGGACACTCGCCATGCCGAAACCGTGCCCGTCCATTGCGGCTTTTGCGGCGGCAATCAGGCGGGGATCGTCGGCGAGACCGAGGTAGTTGTTGGCGCAGAGGTTCAGCATCTGCCGCCCGGCCATCGTCACATGCGCGCCCTGGGCGCCGGTGATCAGGCGTTCGCGTTTCATCAACCCGTCGGCGTCGATGCTGGCGAGGGTCTGGGTGATATGGTCGAGGAAGGCGGTACGATGGGTCATGCAGGCATCGTGGCGGGGAAGGGCGGGGGCGTCAACGGTGCTGCTGCCCCCTCACCCTGACCCTCTCCCCCGGGGGGGAGACGGGACGCCTGGGGCCGACGGCGGCGCTTAGGTGCCGCAGTAGGTGACGTAGTCGCCAAAGCCGGTGGGGGCGGGAAGCATGTAGGCTTCAGCCTCGGTGAAGGGCGTCTGGATCGCGGACAGAAGGGCTTGGAACGGGGCCATGTCGCCCGCGGTTGCGGCGGTCAGGGCGTCCTCGACCTTATGATTGCGGGGGATGACGGCGGGGTTCGCTTGCGCGATGCGCTGGGCGGCACCGTCACCCGCACGGGCGCGCCAGCGGGGAAGCCAGGCGTCCATGGCAGTGAAGTCCGGGAAGAGAGGGCGCAGGGTTGCCTCATTGGCAAGGCGGCGGAAGGTCAAGGTCCAATCGGCGCCTTCGATCGCTGGCATCAGGTCATCAGCAAGTGCCGCGTCGCCATCGTCTTCGCCGACAAGGCCAAGCTTGCGGCGCATCACCGTCAGCCATTCCGCCCGGTAGCGGGGGGCGATGCCGGTGAGGCGGTCGTTTGCCAGGTCCACCGCGCGGTCGGGGTCGGGGTCGAGGAGGGGGATCAGCGTCTCGGCCAGGCGGGCAAGGTTCCAGCCCAGGATCAGGGGTTGGTTCGCATAGGCGTAGCGGCCCTGATGGTCGATGGAGGAAAAGACCGTGCCGGGGGCATAGCCTTCCATGAAACCGCAGGGGCCGTAGTCGATGGTCTCGCCCGAGATCGCCATGTTGTCGGTGTTCATCACCCCGTGGAGGAAGCCAAGGCCCATCCATTGGGCGATCAGCTTAGCCTGGGCCGCGATGACGGCATCAAGAAAGGCGAGGTAAGGGGCGTCGTGCTGCGCAAGGTCGGGGTAGTGGCGGGCGATGGCATAATCGGCCAGCGCCTTGACCTGCGCCTGATCGCCCCGTGCAGCGAAGAACTGGAAGGTGCCAACGCGTAGGTGGCTGGCGCCAACACGGGCCAGGACGGCACCAGGAAGCTTCGTCTCGCGCCAGATCTCTTCGCCGGTTGCCACGACGGCAAGCGCGCGGGTGGTGGGCACGCCCGCAGCGGCCATGAATTCCGAGATCAGGTATTCGCGCAGCATCGGGCCGATGGCTGCCTTGCCGTCCCCCCCGCGTGAGAAGGGTGTCTTGCCGGATCCCTTCAGTTGCAGGTCGAAGCGGCGACCATCGGGGGCTAGAAACTCCCCCAGCAGATGCGCGCGACCGTCGCCAAGCTGGGGAGAAAAGCCGCCGAACTGGTGGCCGGCATAGGCCTGGGCGATGGGATCGGCACCGGGGGGGAGGGAGGCACCGGAAAACCAGTCGCGCGCGTCTTCGTCGGTCAGAGCAAGACCCAGAGTGGTCGCAAGCGGACGGTTGAACACCAGCAGACGCGGGGCCGGGGCAGGGTCTGGCACGGCGCGCAGATAGGTGCCGGGCAGGTCGCGGGCGTAGGTGTGGTCGAAGGCGATGGTCATGGGTGGCTCCCGTCACGGTGGATATGCGCCTGACGGGGCAAGGGTGCAAGGCGCGTGGGCCGGGGCGTAAAATCCTTCGAAGGATTTTGGCAAAACTTTTCCAAAAGTTTTGCGCATGACTGAGAAAAGTGGTCGGGGCGGAGGGATTCGAACTCTCGACCTACGGTACCCAAAACCGTCGCGCTACCAGGCTGCGCTACGCCCCGACTGACGTCCGTCTACCCAAAGCGAACGGGAATGAAAAGCCCTTAGCTTTCGCAAGGCCAGGCGGCGGTTTCAGCCGGGATCGCCGGGTGCCGCAAAACGCTGCCGGGGGCAATGCCAAGCCTGGCTGCCAGGCCCGCGTTGATCTCCAGCACGAACTGCACGCCGCTTCCGCCGTCGATGGCGGTCCGGTCGCCCGGCACCGCGCCTTCATGCACCCGGGTGACGGTTCCCGTTGCATCGGCAAAGACCATGTCCAGCGGCAGTAGCGTGTTCTTCATCCAGAACAGCACCCGGCGGGGGTGGTCATAGACGAAGAGCATGCCCGAAGCGGCTGACATCTCGGTCCGGAACATCAGGCCCTGCGACCGCTCGCCCGGCTCGTCCGCCACCTCGACGGCAAAACTTTCGCGACCGCCCGCGAGCCGCAGATCAAGCCGCGACACGGCGCAGGCTGCCTCGGCCCGGGCCGCTGCGGGCACCAGCACGCTCGCCGCCAGAACAAAGGCAAGCGCCGCGCGCATCAGGGCTTGTCCCGCATTGCGGCGTCCCACGAGATGACCTGCACCGCCATCCGGCCACGCTTGCCCTCGATGATGCGCAAAGCCACGGCTTCCCCGGCCGCAAGGTCGGCAAAGCCGGACACGCGCAGCACTTCTGCATGCACGAAAACATCCTCGGGGCGGCCAAAGACATTGGCAAAGCCGAAGCCCTTGCCCTTGTCGAACCACTTGACCCGTGCGGGCTCCATGTCCAGCGCCAGAATGTCTGCGCTGACCATTTCGGCGGTATCCTCGCCGAAGGGCAACAGAATGCCTTCCGGCGGATCGATCCGCACGACTTCGACGGCTTGAACGCCGCGTTGTGTTCGCTGGACGCGGACTTCTATGCCTGCGCCATCTGCCACTGACCCCTGCCCGAAGTTCCGAAGAACATTCGCGTGCAGGAGAATATCTGCATCCGTCTGGTCTGAAACGATGAAACCGAAACCCTTGGAAGGATCAAACCACTTAACGCGACCATGCACGAGCTGCATGACCTCTTCTTCTTCTGACATTCGGAAGGCCTTCTCCCCAGAATTAGCCCTTGGCGGCACAAATGGGGGAATATTGTCGCCGTGATCAAGGGCTATTCGCGAAACCTGCAACAGATTGTCACCAAGGCCCCGGAATGCTACGGATTCAATCTGTCGACAGCCCAGCTTGCCGTAGCGGCATCCAGGCGCCAGCGGAAGCGGTCGTGCAACCGGAAGGCCCCGTCCGCCCAGAACTCGATCTCGACCGGGCGAATCCGGAAGCCACCCCAATAAGGTGGACGCGCCGGATTCGGGCCTTTGATCAGGGCAACTTTCGCTGCCTCGGCCATCAGCGCTTCACGCGACGAAAGCGGCTGCGACTGGTCGCTGGCCCAGGCGCCAAGCCGGGATTTCAGGCTGCGGCTGGCATAGTATTCGTCGGCTTGCGGTCCGTCCTCACGCGTGACCGTCCCGCGAACGCGGATCTGGCGGCGCAGCGACTTCCAGTGCAGCACGAAGGCCGCCTTGCCGGTGGCGTCGATTTCCCGGCCCTTGGTCGAGCCGTAGTTTGTGTAGAAGACGAAGGCATCGGCTTCGATGTCTTTCAGCAGCACCATGCGCACATTGGGCAGGCCGTCCGCATCCACGGTGGCCAGCGCGATGGCATTGGGATCATTCGGTTCCTGGGCTTCGGCCTCGGTCAGCCAGCTCTGGGCGATGGCGAAGGGATCTTCGCCTGCAAAAATGCCCGAACGGTCCATGGGAGACTCCTTGCCCTTGCCCTTGCGCAAAGGACCTGCCTTGAAGGGCGGCCCCTCTTCGCCTACACGTCGATGTCAACGAAAAGGTGGGTGAGGGGCCAGGAATGTCAACCGGACTTATGCACGGCAAGCGCGGCCTGATCATGGGGCTTGCGAACGACAGGTCAATCGCCTGGGGCATTGCGCAGGCCGTGGCGGCGCAGGGGGCAGAGCTGGCGTTTTCCTATCAGGGCGAGGCCCTTAAGAAGCGCGTCGAGCCGCTGGCGGAAAGCCTGGGCAAGCCGCAGCTTTACGAGTGCGATGTGGCCAGCGACGACAGCATCGACGCGCTGTTCACCGCGTTGAAGGCGGAATGGGGCCAGATCGACTTTCTGGTCCATGCCATCGGGTTTGCCGACAAGAACGAGCTGCGCGGGCGTTACGTCGACACCTCTCGCGCGGGCTTTGCGCTTGCGATGGACATTTCGGTCTACAGCTTCACCGCCGTCTGCCAGCGTGCGGCGGCGATGATGGGTCCGGGGGGCAGCCTGCTGACCCTTACCTATTTCGGCGCGGAAAAGGTCATGCCGCATTACAACGTGATGGGCGTGGCAAAGGCGGGGCTGGAGGCGTCAGTCAAGTATCTGGCCGAAGATCTGGGCAAGGACGGCATCCGCGTGAACGCGATCTCTGCAGGCCCGATCAAGACCCTTGCCGCGTCGGGCATCGGCGACTTCCGTTATATCATGCGCTGGAACGAGCTGAACTCACCCCTCCGCCGGAACGTGACGCAGGAAGAGGTGGGCAAGGCCGCGCTGTATCTGCTGTCGGACCTTGGCAGCGGCACGACGGGCGAAAACCTGCACGTGGACGCGGGCTATCATGTTGTCGGCATGAAGGCGATAGACGCGCCGGACATCGACATCGTCTCCGGCAAGAAAGAGGCCGCGCAGTGACGGCTGCGTCCTTCCTCGCCGTCGCAGGTCTTTTGACGATGGGGGCGATCAGCCCTGGTCCTGCGGTCCTCATGTCGGCGCGAACCGGTGTGACCGAAGGGCTGCGAACCGGCTTTTTCCTCTCGCTCGGGATCGGTGCCGGGGCGGTCTTCTGGGCCACGCTGGCGCTGAGCGGGCTTGCCGTGATCTTCCAGGTGGCACCGACCCTGCTCTGGGCGTTCAAGATCGCGGGCGGGCTATACCTTGTGTGGATGGCGATCGGGATGTGGCGCCATGCGGGTGATCCCTTGCCCGACACCACCGATGCACCGCCGCGCTCGGCGGCGTCGGCGTTCCGGCTTGGGCTGGTGACCCAGCTGTCAAATCCGAAACCTGCTGTGCTCCTGAGCGCGATCTTTGTTGGCACCGTGCCGCCCGGAACGCCGCTTTGGGTGCTGATCGCGCTTTTGAGCTATCTTTTCACGGTAGAGACCGGCTGGAACACGATTGTCGCCCGCATCTTCTCGCTTGACCGGACGCGGGCCGGATACATCAGTCTGAAAACAGTGATCGACCGCAGTTTTGGCGGGCTTCTGGCTCTCCTTGGAATCAAGATCGCAACCACCTGAAGGAGGCACCCATGTCCGCCGACCGTCTGCCGCATGAAAAGGGGTTTCACGTCAGCTGGGACCAGATCCACCGCGACGCGCGCGCGCTGGCCTGGCGGCTGGACGGCAAGGGTCCGGGCGAGGGCGGGACCTGGAAAGCGGTGGTCGGGATCACCCGGGGCGGGCTGGTCCCGGCGATGATCGTCAGCCGCGAGCTGGATATCCGGGTCGTCGATTCCATCAGCGTGAAGTCGTACCATTCCGGTGGCGGCAAGGCGGACCAACGCCGCGAAGCGCAGGTGATAAAGGCTCCGCAGGCCGAGATCATGGGCGACGGGTCGGGCATCTTGATCGTGGATGATCTGGTGGACAGCGGCAGGACGCTTGAGCTGATCCGCAGCCTTTACCCGCGCGCGCATTTCGCCTGCGTCTACGCCAAGCCCGAAGGCGAAAAGCAGGCCGATACCTACATCACATCCGTAAGCCAGGACACCTGGATCTTCTTCCCCTGGGACATGGCGCTGCAATATGTCCAGCCCATGCGCGGGGCGGACTGAACACCCATGCTGCGCAAAAGCCGCGACCGGTTGCTTCACTGGCTGTTCGAGGCAAGCCTTGCGATCAAGGGTCTTCTGACGCTTGCCGAGGCATTGGCGGGGCTGGGGCTTTTGCTGACCCCGAATGCGCTGGTTGCACGCTTCGTCTACTGGGTTACGCACTTCGAGATTGCCGAAGACCCGACCGACACGCTGGCGACCTGGACCATTCGGGCGATGCAGGCTTTCCCGGTCCCGACGCAGCATTTCTACGCGCTTTACCTTCTTGCGCATGGTGGGTTGAAGCTGACGATGGTGCTGCTTCTGTGGCGCAAGGTGGTCTGGGCCTACCCCGCCTCGATGGTCGTTCTGGCGGGTTTCGTGCTCTATCAGCTTTACGAGTTCGTCCATGCCGGCTCGCCCTTCCTGCTGCTGCTCGCGGTGTTTGATCTGGTGATGATCGGCCTCGTCTGGCAGGAATGGCGGGCGCTGCGTGGCAAAGGCGCGACACTGCCCGCACCCCTCTAGCCCGCACCCCTCTAGAAGGACTGTTGCGATGACCCTGCCCCTGAACCCCGCCTTCGCCGCGACCGAGCCGCCGCCGGTGATGGAGGCACGGCGCTGGACCCTTGGCGTCAACTTCCCCGCCGACCGTCCCTTGATCAACATCAGTCAGGCGGCCCCGGTGGACAGCCCCCCTTTGGGCTTGCGGCAGGCCTTGGCCGATGCGGCGCTGAACGACCCGCAGGCGCATCTTTATGGCCCGGTGCTGGGGCTTCCGGCCTTGCGCGAAGAGATCGCGACACAGTGGTCGGCAACCTATGGCGGAAGGGTCTTCCCGTCTCAGGTCGCGATCACCCAAGGCTGCAACCAGGCCTTCTGTACAGTGATGGCGACTCTGGCAGGGCCGGGGGACGAGGTGATCCTGCCGACGCCGTGGTACTTCAATCACAAGATGTGGCTGGACATGTCGTCGGTGAAGACCGTGGCGCTGGATGCTGGCCCGACCCTGATCCCATCGGCCGATGCCGCTGCCGCACTGATCACCGACCGGACGCGCGCCATCGTGCTGGTCAGCCCGAACAACCCGGGCGGGGTGGAATATCCGGCGGAAACGTTGACCGCCTTCCGCGACCTTGCCCGCGCCCACGGCCTTGCGCTGATCGTGGATGAGACCTACCGCGATTTCGACAGCCGGACCGGTCGCCCGCATGAGCTGT
>JANMGI010000236.1:0-4291 GCA_031374565.1 Paracoccaceae bacterium
TGGAGGACGGGTGAGATCGAAGCGGCAATGCATCTGCCACCAGGCATCGCGCCAGAAGCCAGCCCCATGCGACGGGTGCGGCGGGCATTCGGTCTGGCGCTGGTGCCAATCGCGCATGTCATGCGCGCGGATCATGCCGAATGGGCCAGCCATGCCGACAAGGGTGCCGAGCCAGACGAGAAGGTGTTCGAGCCAGAGCGGCGCGTCGAAGGCACGGTGAATGAGCAGGCGGTGCATGCCAACGGAATGACCGGCCCAGATGGTGATAGTCGCAAGGGTCAGGAAAACGAGGACTGCGCCTGGTGTGGTGAACCAGAGGATACCGATGCTGCCACCGATCAGATGGGCGAACCACCAGAGTGACTTCGGGGCATCCCACAGGATGCGGCCTTCGATGGCCGAGGTGTCGGGGTTGGGGAAGACGCGGTCAGTGGCGAGAAGGGGTGCGATGGCGGGCATCTTGAACCTTTGGGGTGGAAGGCTTATAGTTAATAAACTTAATAACTCATAAGTTATAAGGTTGATGGATGTCAAGCGCAGACAAGGTGTTCGAGGCACTGGCCTCGCTGACCCGGCGGAGGATTCTGGCCTATGTCTCGGAAGGGCCGCTGAGCGCGGGCGATATCGCGGCGCGATTCGCGATGTCGCAACCGGCGGTGTCGAAGCATCTTGCGGTGCTGGAGGGCGCGGGGCTGGTCTGGAAAAAGCGCGAGGGCATGAAGGTGTTCTACGGGATGGAACAGGAAACCCTGGCCGGAACTTTGGCCACCTTCATGCAAGCGGTCTGCCCACCGTCGCGCAGCCTGAAGAAGGAAGCCCGGGCGCGCAAAGGGACGGATCAGCCGGAAAGCTGAGGGCCGCGCGAGGGGCAGGACAGCGGCACGATTGCCCGTCCCCAGATTGTCCGGCGGCCGGTTTCCTGCTAGGCGGCAGGCAGGGGCAGCCTGCGGCGCAAGATGGAACCGGCCTTGGATTATGACGTGACGTTGATCGCCGGGCACCGTGAGGCGCTGCTGGCGCGGACGCTGGAGTCCTTTACGCGGGATGTGTTTGCGAACTTTCCCATCCGTCGGCTGATCGCCAACATCGACCCGTTCATGGGCGACGCCGCCGAAGGCGACCGCTGTGAGGCGCTGATCCGCCACCATTTCCCCGACGCGCTGATCTTTCGCCCGGAGGTGCCTGATTTCGCCTCGGCCGTGATCCGGGCCTGGTCGGCGACCACCGCACCGCGCGTGCTGCATCTGGAAGATGACTGGGTGGCGCTGGAGCCGATCACGCCGGACCGGATCGAGCCCAAGTTTGAGCCGGACGTGGGGGCTGTCACGTTCATGTCGGTCAACAAGCATACGCGGGGGCTTTATCACCAGACCTCGCGCCGCCTGGTTAAGAAGGGGCGCAGGGTGGTGGAGGATCGGCTGGTCAACGCGTTCTCGACATCGCCCGGCGTCTTCGAGGGTGGGTTCCTGCGCGAGGCGGCGCGCCGGATGAAGCCGGGGCTGGACCCGGAAAAGCAATTCTTCCGGCAGATCAACCCCGAGCTGGAGGCGCATGCCTTGCCGATGCGCTGCATGTTCCTGCGCGGAACCAGCCACCGTGAGCTGATCCGGGACATTGGCCGTGAGGCACGGGCGGCGCAGGGGCTGGTGAAGTTGTATGAAAACGGTGCGTCGGTCTGGCGCGTGGCTGATGGTGCACCGCAGGAGCCGGAAGAGGGCTGATCTTACGGCTTGGGTGCGAGGGTCGCTTTACGCTTTCGTGCTTTGGGCAGTTCAGCTTTCCGGGAGGGTGACGAGGGCGTTGGTCGTCTTGTCCCAGGTCATACGGTAGGTGCCGGGTTCGGGTTTGTTCAGAAGCGCGCCCGAGATCGTCACTTGCAAAAGCTGGCGGTCGTCGTCGTTGACCAGCGACCAGCCAAGTACGATCAAGCTGTGCTGGGCTTCGCCCTGAAAGACGTTGAGTTCGCAGCCGACAGGGTCAGCGCAGAACATCGCGGGGGTGGTGGAGCAGTTCAGTTTGCCGCTGTCGAGGAGGAAGGCGGGGTCTTCGGGGCCAAAGAAGAACGCAAGCGTCACGGCATCATCGGGGACCGTAAGGCTGCCGCCCTGCGCGGTGCAGGCGGTGGCGTGGTACGCAAGAAGCGAGCGGAGTGCCTGCGGGCGGTCCTGGGCGGCGGCGGGGGTGGCGAGGGCCAGGATGAGGGCGGCTCGGATCATTGCAGTTGCCACTCTGCGCCGGTCCAGAGAAAGCGGACAGTCTCGCCCTTGTCGTTCGGGGCGGTGAGGTACGTGGTGCCGCCTTCGGTCACGGTGTCCCAGCTGTGCAAGAGAAGCGAGCCTATGGTGCCGTCGATCAGCGTCTCGACGCCGCAGCCTTGTGTGCCGCAGTAAAGTCCGTAGCTGTCCGAACAGGCGAAACCGGCGGAATCGAGGATCCAGTCCGGCGTGCCGTCGCCGTTCAGGTCGCGTTGGGTGACGGCTTCGGGGGCGACCGAGAAATCACCTTCGCAATAGGTTTTCGCCTCGTCGATCATCGAGGCGAACTCCTGCGGCCAGGCTTGTTCCTGGGCCAGGGCGGGGGTGGCAACAAGAGAGATCACAGCAAGTACGTGGCGCATGACGGGCCTTTCCGGTGACGGTCGCGCAAGGGCTACGCGCTGGCACGGGTTCCGGAAAGGCAGGAAAACCCTATCAGGCAACAACCGGGGCGGGGTCGGCCAACGCGACAAGGTCCAGCATGATTCGGTTCAGCTGGAAATCTTTCGGCGTGTAGACCCGGGCGACGCCCATTGCGGTCAGGGCCTTGGCGTCATCGTCGGGGATGATACCGCCGACGACGAGGGGTTGGGACAAGCCCGCCTTGCGCATGAGGTCGAGGGTTTCGCGGATCAGGGGCAGGTGGCTGCCCGACAGGATGGAGAGGCCGATGACATCGGGTCGCTTCTCGACCGCGGCGGTGACGATTTCCTGCGGGGTGAGGCGGATGCCGTCGTAGGTGATCTCGATCCCGCAGTCGCGGGCACGGGTGGCGATCTGCTCGGCGCCGTTGGAGTGGCCGTCAAGGCCGGGTTTTCCAAGAAGAAGGCGCATTGGGCGGCCAAGTCTGGTGGCGACGCTGGCCACGGCATCGCGGACGGGTTCAAGGCCTTCGGTGCGGTTCGAGGGGTGCGGGGACACGCCCGTTGGAGCGCGGTATTCGCCGTAAAGCGCGCGCATCGTCCCGCCCCATTCGCCAGTGGTGACACCTGCTTTCGCGCAGAGGATGGAGGCGGGCATGATGTTGTTGCCGGACTGGGCGGCTTCCCGCAGTGCAGAGAGGGCGTCGGCGACTTTGGACGGTTCGCGGCTTCTCCGCCAGTCGGCCAGTCTGGCGCATTGGTCGGCCTCGGCCTTGGGGTCGGCTTGCATTATGAGGCTGTCGCCGGTGGTCAGCGGCGAGGGTTCAGTGGTGGTGAAGCGGTTGACGCCGACGACGGTGGTGGCACCGGATTCGATCCTGGACAGGCGTTCGGCGTTCGAGTCCACTAGGCGGGACTTCATGTAAGCAATGGCGGCGACGGCCCCGCCCATCGCGTCGATCTGGGCGAGTTCCTCAAGCGCCTGGGCCTTGAGTTCGGCGACCTTGCGGTCGATGGCGGGGTTACCGTCGAAAAGGTCATCATAGTCCAGAAGGTCGGTCTCAAACGCCAGGATCTGCTGCATCCGCAGCGACCATTGCTGGTCGAAGGGGCGGGGCAGGCCGAGGGCTTCGTTCCAGGCGGGAAGCTGAACGGCGCGGGCCCGGGCGGATTTGGAAAGAGTGACGGCCAGCATTTCGATCAGGATGCGGGTGACGTTGTTTTCGGGCTGCTGTTCGGTGAGGCCGAGGGAGTTGACCTGCACTCCATAGCGGAAGCGGCGGAGCTTAGGGTCGGTGATGCCATAGCGGGTTTCCAGAAGCTCGTCCCAAAGGGCGGTGAAGGCGCGCATTTTGCAAAGCTCGGTCACGAAGCGGATGCCTGCATTGACAAAAAACGACATTCTGCCCGCCATTGCGGGGAAATCCTGGGCGGAAACTTTCACTTTTAGATCATCGAGGACGGCGCAGGCAGTTGCAAGCGCGAATGCAAGTTCCTGCACGGCATTGCCGCCGGACTCATGCCATGCGCGGCTATGCACGCAGACTGTTTGCAACTGCGGTGCGTGAATGGCGCTCCAACGTGTGAGCGCGGCCATTTCCCGATACGCGCCGTCGAGCGATTGCGGCAATTTGCCTTCGTGCGCCAGCACGCCAAGCGGATCCATCTCGATGC
>JANMGI010000262.1:0-4916 GCA_031374565.1 Paracoccaceae bacterium
GCCCGGACCAGATGCCGGGCTTTCAGGCCATGAACAGCCTCGTCCGGCAGGGTCATCGCCAGTGAAAGGAAACTGCCCTTGAACCCAAAGACATCAATCGCCAATCCGTAGGGAGCCCGGTCCTCGGCACGGTCATTGCGCACCTGCCGCACCACCACCTCGCCCAGCGGGCAGTCGTGGTAAAGGGCGACACCCTCGCCCAAAGCCGTGCGATCTGCACTGGCCACCGCCCCGGACTCAGGCAACGCCCCGCGCCACAGGTCGGGTCGCCAGGACCAGTCGGTCCCCAGCGGCATCTGCGGCAGGCCCGAGTTCAACGCCGGGACCGAAAGCCGCGCGTCAGCGGCCTGCATCACCCGGTCCAGCTGCCGCCGCATCCCCCGCGCCTCGGCCCGCAAGGCCCGCAGCTCGAAGGTTTCCAGCTCGGGCGCGGTGTCGGCCAGCCGCGCCCAGCGCTCTTCCGTCCGGCGTTGGTGCCAGCCTTGGATCCGCTGGAAAAGACGGCTGGCCATGATGCCTTACTGGTCCATATAGACGTGGCTTTCGCCCTTCGCCCCCGGATGCGTCACAGCGCCCCAACGCGCCCCGCCGACCAGTTTGGTGAACTTGTAGATCGCCCCACTGGTGTATTGCGTCTTGCGCGGCCCCGCCCACTCGGACTTGCGCTTGGCCAGTTCCGCATCCGACACCGCCACCGAAATCTCGCCCGTCAGCGCGTTCAGGGTGATGACGTCCCCGGTTTTCAAAAGGGCAATTGGCCCGCCATGTGCCGCCTCAGGCCCGACATGGCCGACACAGAACCCGCGCGTCGCGCCGCTGAACCGCCCGTCGGTGATCAGCGCCACCTTCTTGCCCATGCCCTGACCGCTGAGCGCCGCCGTGGTCGACAGCATCTCGCGCATCCCCGGCCCCCCCGCCGGGCCTTCGTTGCGGATGACGATGACCTCGCCTTCCTTGTATTCCCGCGCCTTCACGGCAGCGAAGGCATCTTCTTCACACTCGAACACCCTGGCCGGGCCGGTGAAGACCTGCTCGGCCTCGGTCATGCCCGCGACCTTTACGATGGCCCCATCGGGCGCAAGGTTACCCTTCAGGCTGACCACACCGCCCGTCTTGGTGATGGGTGAGCCGATGTGATAAATCACCGTGCCATCCGCCTCGCCCTTGATCTCGTCCAGGCTCTCGCCGAGCGTCTTGCCGCTGGCAGTGATGCAGTCCAGATGCAGCAGGCCTTCCTTGGCCAACTCCTTCATCACCACAGCCACGCCGCCAACCTCGTGCAGGTCCTTGGCCACATACTTCCCGCCGGGCCGCAGATCGACAAAGTAGGGCGTGTCCTTCATGCAGGCCGCCACATCGAAGAGGTCAAAGTCGATCCCCGCCTCATTCGCCAGTGCCGGCAGGTGCAGCGCGGCGTTGGTCGACCCCCCCGTGCAGCCCACAACCCGCGCCGCGTTTTGCAGCGATTTCAGCGTCACGATATCCCGCGCGCGGATGTTCTTTTCGATCAGGTGCATGACAGCGACACCTGACGCCTCGCCATACTGGTCGCGGGACTCGTAGGGTGCAGGGGCGCTGGAAGAATTCAACAGCGCAAGACCGATTGCCTCCGACACGCAAGCCATCGTGTTCGCCGTGTACTGCGCGCCACAAGCACCCGAAGACGGGCAGGCGACCCGCTCCATGATCTCCAGTTCCGCGTCCGACAGGTTCCCGGCCTGGTGCTTGCCCACCGCCTCGAACATGTCCTGAACGGTGATGTCGCGGCCCTGATAGCGGCCCGGCAGGATCGAGCCGCCATAGATGAAGACCGACGGCACGTTCAGCCGCACCATCGCCATCATCATCCCCGGCAGCGACTTGTCGCAGCCCGCAAGGCCCACGATCGCGTCATAGCAATGCCCGCGCATCGTCAGTTCCACGGTGTCAGCAATCGCATCGCGCGACGCGAGCGACGACCGCATCCCCTCATGCCCCATCGCAATCCCGTCGGTCACGGTGATCGTGGTGAATTCACGCGGAGTGCCGCCGCCCTTCTTGACCCCGTGCTTCACAATCTGCGCCTGACGGTTCAGAGCGATGTTGCAGGGGGCCGCTTCATTCCAGCAGGTCGCCACGCCCACCCAGGGCTGATGGATCTCTTCTTCCGTGATCCCCATCGCGTAGAAATAGCTGCGGTGCGGGGCGCGCGCCGGACCTTCGGTCACATGGCGGCTGGGAAGCTTCGACTTGTCGAAACGCTGGTTCGTGCTCATGGCGGCTCCTCGCGGTATTGGCTGGCCGCAAGGGATAAAGGCCTGCCCGGTCAGGGGCAAGCCGATTTGGCGCGCTCAGGTCCCGTTGATCGCGACCGTGGCGCTTTGCATCAGGCCGTCCAGCTGCAGCCGCAGACTGTCGACAAAGCTGACATAGGCCTTCAGCGGCCCGGCAAGCGCAGGCACCACGTCGGCAATCGCATCAGCGCTGCCGTAAAGCGCAGAGCCAAGGATCGCCACCGTCATCACCAGAAGGAACCCGCTGCGGAAACTGCTGCGGCCTTCGACCATCGGCATCGCACCATCCGCGCCCGAGCCGTCCTGCGCGGTTTCCGACGGCCGCAAGGTCGAGTTGATCTCTTCTACATCCGGCAGCCGGGTCCGGCGGGCGGCATGTTTGTCGTCAATCTCCGGCTCGTGCGCCGGGCTGATGACCTCGATCACCTTTTTTGCAGCCGGGATCGCGGCTTCTATCCCCAGATCGGTCTGCGTCTCCAGCGGCCGTGCCGCTTCGGCCTTCCGGGCCTGGGCTTCGCGATCCGCTTCCTCACGCAGGATGGCAAGGACGGATTCGTCCACCGCATACGCCGCCACCGGGGCCGCCGCTGTGGTCAGATCCGCTTCGGTCGCAATGTCATCGCTGGCTTCCGTGATGACGAGATCGTCCGACACGACCGCTTCGCCAAGGGGTGCGTCACTGGCCGAAACCATCTGGGCATCGACAATGGCAGCATCTACTCCGACCATGTCTTGGGCAGACAGCACGTCGCTTGCCACTGCAACCAGCGCTTCAGGGCTGGCGGATGCCGGTTCTGCAAAACCCGTCGCAACCCTGATAGTCTCGAAAGCAGGAATGATGTCAGCAGGCACTTCGACAACCGGCTCAGCGGCGGCAAGTGCAGCGTCAGCTTTGGCAAGACCGTCTGTCGTCTCTTCCAAAATGTCAGCCGGCGGCGCTGATCCCAAATCCACCGCCACAACCCCATCATCGACGGGGGTGGCCTCGACAACCGGATCGTACGCCACAGGTTCGACGACATCAGGCTCTGGCTCGGCAACCGGCGCAGGCGCTTCCGCCACGGCGGCAACCTCGACGACCGGCTCGGCTCGCTGCGGCGGAGAAGGTGCCGGGGCAGGCGGAGCAGCGGCAGCAGCCGTGACCTCGGCTCCGGCAGCTCTGGGCCGCATCTGATACCACGAATGCCCGCAATTCGCGCATTGCACGTCGCGACCCGTCTCCGGAATCGCATCTTCGGGCACTTCGTACTTCGCCTCACAGTTCGGGCAAACCAACCGCATTCTTGTCCCTCAAGGCCTGTCTTCCCGGCATTCGTTGCAAGTTGTAGACCCTAATTCCTGTCGTTCCAAGGGTTTGTCGCGCGCTCTTGTGCAATCGTTTCGCCCTGTGCGATGGAAAGCGCAGTGACACCGGCGCATTCCTGCCGCTAGCGTGTCTGACGCAGGGCCGGGGGAACGCCGTGATCAGCTTCGAGAACGTGGCCTACAGCTATGGCGGGGGCGAGCTTTTGTCAGACGTCTCGTTGAAGCTGGCGCCGGGGTCGTTCCACTTTCTGACCGGACCTTCGGGCGCCGGCAAATCCACCTTTCTCAAGCTGACCTATGCCGAACTGCTGCCCACCTCGGGCCGCGTGACGCTTTTCGACAACGACGTGAAAACCCTGTCTCGCGACGATGTCGCCCGCACCCGGCGGCGGATCGGCATCGTGCATCAGGACTGCAAGTTTCTCGACCACATGTCGCTTGCGGCCAACATGGCGCTGCCCTTCACAGTGTCGGACCGTGAAAGCGACCCGCAGGATCTGGACGACCTTCTGTCCTGGGTCGGCCTCAAGCACCTCGCCGATGCGTTGCCGCCCCAGCTGTCCGGCGGCGAACGCCAGCGCGCCGCCCTTGCCCGCGCCGTCATCGTCGACCCCGACGTGATTCTCGCGGACGAGCCCACCGGCAACGTGGATTGGGAGATGTCGCTGCGCATCCTCACCCTCCTCGTGGAACTGAACAAGATGGGCAAGACCATCGTGGTGGCCACCCATGACCTGAACCTGATCCGTCAGGCCAAGGCGCAGATACAGGCCCGCGTGCTAAGGATCGCCAAGCACAAGGTCCAGCTTGCGGGGGCCGACCTGTGAAGTTCCCCAAGGCCAAGCCCGCCAGCCCCGCCACCCGCGCGCTGGAAGTCGTCCCCCCCTCCGGCCCCACCGCCTGGCTGACGACCTTCACCGCCGGCGCGATGACCTTCCTCTGCGTCTTCGCCCTCGCGCTGTCGCTCGCTTCCGGTCGCCTCGCCACCCGCTGGTCCGAGGCTTTGGCCAAAACCGCCACCATCCGCCTCTCCGCTCCGGCTGAACAGGTGCAGATCCAGACCGAAGCGATCCTCGCCACTCTTGCCGCCACACCCGGCATTGCCAGCTACCGCGCCATCGACGATGCCGAGACAAAGAAGCTTCTCGAACCCTGGTTTGGCCCCGATCTGCCCATCGAAGCCCTGCCGATCCCCCGCTTGTTCGAGGTGGTTGAAGCCGACCCTCCTTACGATTCCGAAGGCCTGCGCCTGCGCCTCACGGCCGAGGCCCCCGGCGCAGTCCTTGACGACCACACCCGCTGGCGCCGCCCCCTGGCCGAGGCCGCAAGCCGCATCCG
>JANMGI010000275.1:0-2354 GCA_031374565.1 Paracoccaceae bacterium
CTCGGCCGGGCAGGAGCTGACGGTCGGGAACACCGCCGACAGCGGTGATGTGGTCGAGGTGACGGATCTGGCGGTCACCTACAAGGACCAGATGGGGGGTAGTGCGAGCGTGTCGTTCGACAAGCTGGTGTTCAAGGGCAATGGCGATGGGACGGTCACGGTCACGATGCCGGACAGCTATCCGATCCAGATGGCGTTTCCGAAGTCGGAAGACGGTCCGGGGGCGATCAAGCTGACGGTGGCACAGCCGGGTTCGGCGATCGTGGCGGGCGGGAGTGCGACGGACACAAGCTATCAGATCACCGCGCCGACAATGACTGTGACGCTGGACGAGGTGACGGACGAGACGGGCAAGGTGCTGGACACCAAGGCCAGCATGGCGATGACCGAGGTGTCGGGGGGCTATCTGGTCACGAAGACGGGCGATGCGATGGGCCTCGACTCGACATTGGTGGCAAAGTCGGCGGTGCTGAACCTGTCGGGCTCGGGCAGCGAAGGCGAGGGGTCGGGCACGGTTCTGATCAGCTTTGCCGACCTGAACATGGCGACGAAGGGCAATTTCCTGAACCCCGAGATGATGGCGAACATGGCGGCTGCGCTGAACGGCGGGTTCACGATGGATTCTGCGTTCAGCTTCGGGGCGATGGCGATGGATGTCGATGTCACGGATGCGACGGGGCCGACGAAGATTGTCGCCAATGCCACGGGCGGCGGGCTTACGGTGGCGATGGACAAGACCCGGATAAACTATGGCACGACGCTGAACGGGGCGAAATTCACCGTCTCGGGGGCGGAGATTCCGTTCCCGCAAGTCGAGGTGGCGTTTGCGGAAAGCGGGTTCAACGTGCTGATGCCGGTGTCGAAGTCGGACACGCCGCAGGATTTCTCGTTCCTGACCAAGGTGGTGGATTTCACGGTCTCCGAGGATGTCTGGGGTCTGTTCGATCCGGCGGGATCGCTGTCACGCGAACCGGCGACGTTCATCGTGGACCTGAAGGGCACCGGGTTCTGGAAGCAGGACATCATGGACCCCGAGATGCAGATGGAAGGTGTGGAACCGCCGGGTGAGTTGCACAGTCTGGACCTGATGCAGGTGTTGGCAAAGGCAGCGGGGGCGGAAGTGTCGGCTACGGGTGGGCTGACCTTTGACAACACGGATCTGGCGACCTTTGGCGGTGTGCCGCGGCCGGACGGGAAGCTGACGGTCAACATCAAGGGCATAAACCAGCTGGTCGACAATCTGATCGCGCTGGGTATTCTGTCGGATGATGACGCGATGGGCTTCCGCATGGCAATGGGCATGTTCGCGCGTCCGGGGGCCGGGCCGGATGAGCTGGTGTCCGAGGTCGAGTTCAAGGACGGCGGGCTGTTCGCGAACGGGATGCAGTTGCAGTAAGCGCTGGCGGATTTGTCCCGCGGCCTTGCGAAGGGCTGCGGGCAGGGCTACCTGACGTCCGCATATAATAGGGACGACGTGATGACCCCCAGCCTTGCCGACCTGAGCCATGCCCTGATTGACGCCGCCCGCAAGGCCGGGGCCGATACTGCCGATGCTTTGGCGGTATCGGGAACGGCGGTTTCCATCGAAATCCGCAAGGGTGCCCTGGAAACGGCGGAACGGTCCGAGGGCGTGGAGATCGGGCTGCGGGTTCTGGTGGGCAAGCGTCAGGCCTGCGTGTCGGCCTCGGACACTTCGCAGGCGACGATTCAGGCGTTGGCGGAACGCGCTGTCGCGATGGCGCGTGAGGCGCCGGAGGATGCGACAGCGGGGCTGGCCGAGGCTTCACAGCTTGCGTCAGGCTGGGATCTTGCCGCGCTGGACCTGGCCGATCCGGCTGGAGAGCCGGGGGCGGCGGTGCTGGAAGCCTCGGCCCGCGCGGTAGAGGCTGCGGCGCTGGAGGCTGCGGGGATCACTCAGGTCGAGGCGGCGGCGGCCTACAGTCAGCGGGCGCTGCATATGGCGGCAAGCAATGGGTTTTCAGGGGGCTACGGGCGAACTTCGACCTCGCTTTCGGCGGTGGCTTTCACAGGCAGCGGCACCGAGATGCAGCGGGACTACGCGGGCGAGGGGCGTATATACGCCGCCGATGTGCCCTCGGCGGTCGACATCGGCCGACTGGCGGCAGAGCGGACTTTGGCGCGGGTCGGCTCGGTAAAGCCGAAGACCGGGACTTATCCGGTGGTCTATGACGAACGGGTGGCTGCGTCGCTGTTGGGGCATCTGTTGTCTGCGATCAACGGGTCGTCGATTGCTCGGGGGTCCAGCTGGGCGCGGGATTTGCTGGGCAAACAGGTGCTGCCTGCGGGGTTTTCCCTGGTCGAGGACCCGCATCGCAGCCGCATCGGATCGTCGC
>JANMGI010000286.1:0-4107 GCA_031374565.1 Paracoccaceae bacterium
CAGGTCCGCGCCGCCGCGCATGAGCTGGTGACCTTCGCCAAGCGCAAGGGCGTGGCCGTGATCCTTGTCGGCCACGTCACCAAGGACGGCCAGATCGCCGGTCCCCGCGTGGTCGAGCATATGGTCGACACCGTGCTTTACTTCGAGGGTGAGCGTGGCCATCAGTTCCGCATCCTGCGCGCGGTGAAGAACCGCTTCGGTCCGGCAGACGAAATTGGTGTCTTCGAGATGACCGGTGGCGGCCTTGCCGAGGTGCCGAACCCCTCGGCCCTGTTCCTGGCCAACCGTGACCAGCCCGCCCCCGGCTCGGCGGTCTTCTCCGGGATCGAGGGCACGCGCCCCGTCCTGACCGAAATCCAGGCCCTTGTCGCACCCTCCACCCTGGCAAGTCCGCGCCGCACGGTCGTCGGGTTGGACTCTGGCCGCGTCTCGACCATCCTTGCCGTGCTGGAGGCCCGCTGTGGCATCCCCTTCGCCGGACTGGACGTGTTTCTCAATGTCGCAGGCGGCCTCAGGGTCTCTGAGCCCGCGGCCGACCTTGCCGTCGCCGGGGCTCTCCTTTCAGCGCGCGAGGATGTGGCTATCCCGCCCGACATGGTGCTATTCGGTGAAATCAGCCTCTCTGGCGCCTTGCGCCCGGTGGGTCAGACTGAAAACAGGTTGAAAGAAGCCTCGAAACTTGGTTTCTCACAGGCAACTGTGCCGTCCCATTCGAAAATCGAAGGGTCCACAGGCATGACGGTCCGGCAGATGCCCGACCTGACGGCGTTTGTAGGCGAAATGTTCGGGGCGGGATAAGCCCTTTGGAAAAAACGGGAATGGGAACGTCACGATGGAAAACCTGACCGCAGTTGATGGTGGTGCCGCGCTCATCATCATCATTTCGGCCATTCTCGCCTTTTCACGCGGGTTGGTCCGAGAGCTTATGGCGATCCTCGGCTGGATCGGGGCCGCGATTGCCGCCTACTACTTCGCGCCCGGCGTGCAACCTTTGGTGAAGGAGTTGCCTGTCGTCGGCGAGTTCCTCTCTGACAGCTGCGAGCTTTCGGTCGTTGCCGCCTTCGCGGGCGTCTTCGTCGTCGGCCTGATCGTCGCGGCGCTTTTCACCCCGCTCTTTTCCGGTGCCGTGCAGCGGTCAGCCCTGGGCGGGATCGACCAGGCGCTTGGGTTCCTCTTCGGTGCTGCACGCGGTGTCCTTCTGATCGCCGTCGCCTTTATCGTCTACGACCGGGTCCTCAGCGACCAGCGCATCGAGATGATCGACAAAAGCCGCACCGCCCTGGTCTTCGCCAATTTCCAGGCCCAGATCGACGACAACATCCCGAACGACGCTCCGGGCTGGATCGTCGAGCGTTACAACGAGCTGACCAATGTCTGCGCCCCCGGCGGCGCGCCTGCGATCACGCCCGCCCCGGCGACCGAAGCCCCGGCGGCGCCTGCCACCAATCCGTGACCTCCGACCGGCGTTTCGGGGCGTGACAGCCCCGACCCGCTGCCGTAAAGAGCGGGCTTAAGCCCAAGGACAGGATTCGGACGCATGGCCCCTTTCCGCTCTCACCCTTTCGATGATGACAAGTTGAAGGAGGAGTGTGGGATTTTCGGCGTGGTCGGCGTGGCCGATGCGTCGAATTTCGTGGCGCTTGGCCTCCATGCCCTGCAACACAGAGGGCAAGAGGCGGGTGGGATCGTCTGCTATCATCCCGACCACGGCTTCAACTCGGCCCGCCGCTTCGGCTATGTCCGCGACAACTTCACCAAGCCCGACGTGATGGACACCCTGCCCGGCCAGCTTGCCATCGGCCATGTCCGTTACTCCACCGCCGGGTCCAAGGGTGCGACCGCGATCCGCGATGTGCAGCCCTTCTTCGGCGAGTTTTCGATGGGCGGCTGCGCCATCGCCCACAATGGCAACCTGACCAACGCCAGCGCCTTGCGCCGGGAACTTATCGAGCGTGGGTCGATTTTCCAGTCCTCCAGTGACAGCGAATGCATCATCCACCTGATGGCGCGGTCGATCCAGAAGACCCTGTCGGAACGGATCAAGGACGCCCTGCGCCGCGTCGAAGGTGCCTTCTCCATCGTCGCCATGACCCGCACCAAACTGATCGGCGTCCGCGATCCCCTGGGCGTGCGCCCGCTGGTTCTGGGCCGGATCTCTGACCACGGCTGGGCTTTGAGTTCTGAAACCTGCGGCCTCGACATCATCGGCGCCGATTTCGTGCGCGAAATCGAACCGGGTGAAATGGTGGTGATCGAGGGCAACAAGATTGACTCCAGCCGCCCTTTCGCCCCCGCGAAGCCCCGCTTCTGCATCTTTGAGAACGTCTACTTCAGCCGCCCCGACAGCATCATCGGCGGGCGTTCTGTCTATGAAACCCGCCGCCAGATCGGCGTGGAACTGGCGCGCGAAGCCCCGGTCGTTGCCGACCTCGTCTGCCCGGTCCCCGACAGCGGCACCCCCGCAGCCATCGGCTACAGCCAGGAAAGCGGCATTCCCTACGCGATGGGGATCATCCGCAACCAGTACATGGGCCGAACCTTCATCGAGCCGACCGACAGCATCCGCAACATGGGCGTCAGGCTCAAGCTGAACGTCAACCGCGCGCTGATCAAGGGGAAACGCGTGATCCTGGTCGACGACAGCGTTGTGCGCGGCACCACCAGCCGCAAGATCAAGGACATGATCCTGGAGGCAGGTGCTGCCGAAGTCCATTTCCGCATCGCCTCGCCCCCGACGGCCTGGCCGTGCTTTTACGGCGTCGACACACCGGAACGGTCGAAACTCCTCGCCGCCACGATGTCGGAAGACGAGATGCGCGACTGGATCGGCGTAGACAGCCTGAAGTTTGTCAGCCTCGACGGCCTCTACCGCGCTGCCGGCGAAGCGATGGGCCGCGACAGGACCGCCCCGCAATTCTGCGACGCCTGCTTCTCGGGCGACTACCCTGTCGCGCCGTCCGACAAGATCGAGGAAGGGTTTGAGATGAAGGCGGCAGAGTGAGCGCCGAGGTTGACGCTTACCTCGCCGCTCTTGTCCCCGACCAGCGCGCCGCCTTGATCACCCTCCGCGCCCGCCTCAAAGCCCTCCTCCCCGACCACATCGAATGCCTGTCCTACGCCATGCCCGGCTTCCGCCAACCCGGCCCAAAGGGGCGCATGGTCGCAGGCTACGCCGCCTTCGCCAAGCACCTCGGCCTCTACCCCCATTCCGGCACCGTTATCCCGCAGATCGACTGCACGCCCTTCAAGACCTCGAAATCCGGAGTTCTGTTCACCCCAGACCGCCCGCTGCCCGACGCGCTGCTGCAAAAGATTATCGAGACCCGCCAGGCCGAACTTGCCGCGGGCTACGGCAAGCGATGACCCACCCCTTGCCAATTGCTCTTTTCAAAAATACTCCCGCCGGAGGCTTCGACAGCCCCACAAGGACCGACCCATGATCCAGAAGATTGCCCTCGTCACCGGATCCTCTCGCGGTCTCGGTTCCGCAATCGCCGAGCAGCTTGCCCTGCGCGGCTGGCATGTGATCGCCGTCGCCCGCACCGTAGGCGGGTTGGAAGAGCTTGACGACCGGGTGAAGCGCGCGGGTCTTCCCGGCGCGGGCAGCCTGACCCTGGCACCGATGGACGTGACCAATGACGATGCGATGCGCCACCTTTGCCGGTCTATCCATGACCGCTGGGGCGGCCTTGGGCTCTGGGTTCACGCGGCCATTCACGCGGCCCCTCTGGCCCCTGCCGGGCACCTTGATCAGAAAGACTGGGAAAAGTCGCTCGCCACAAACGCCCGCGCCACGGGGATGCTGATCCCGATGGTGGAACCCTTGCTCCGCGCCCACGACGGCACTGCGGTGTTCTTTGACGACCCCCGCGCAGGCCAGCCGTTCTTCGGATCCTACGGGGCGACAAAGGCCGCGCAGATGGCACTCGCGCGCAGTTGGCAGGCCGAGACGGCAAAGCACGGCCCCCGCGTTGTGATCGCCGAACCCGCAGGTTTGCCCACCGCCACCCGGGCACGCTTTTTCCCCGGCGAGGACCGCACGAGGCTGGCCGAAGTGCAGGCCGAGGCGGCGCGGATCCTCGACACCCTGTGAGGCCTGAGGCCAAA
>JANMGI010000387.1:0-2951 GCA_031374565.1 Paracoccaceae bacterium
CCATCGACGACCTCGCCCTGCTGGGAGGCCCCGATCCAGTGGCCACCCTCGCCCAAGGCCGCCCCGTTCACCGCGCCGGCCTTCTCTCCGACCCGGCACTCCTGATCCTTCCAATGGCCGAATCCGCCCCCGCCGCCCTCACCGCCCGCCTCGCGCAGGCGCTCGACCGCGGCCACCACGCCCTTGTCGCGCTGGACGAAGCAGCCGAGGATGGCGAAGGCCTCCCCTCCGCCCTTTCCGACCGCCTTGGCCTCTTCCTTTCCTTCGATGGTGAGCGTGCTCCGCGCATTCTGCCCAAACCCATCGGCCGCCGCACCATTGCCAAGGCCCGCGCCCTCTACCCCCTCGTCGCCCTGCCCGACGACCTTACGCAAGCTCTCGCCCAACTCGCCGCCCGCCTTGGCATCACCTCGACTCGTGCCCTCCTTACCACCCGCCGCGCCGCCCGCGCCATCGCTGCATTGGACGGCCGCCTGACCGTGACCGAAGACGACCTGATCGCCGCCGCTGAACTTGGCCTCGCCCACCGCGCCCTGCCCGAGGCCGAAGCCCAGCCCGATCAGCCGCCAGAGCCGCCCCAAGACCAACCCGACTCGCCCGACTCCCAACTCCAAGAGCAAGACCTCCAATCCCTCGCCGACCTGTTGATCGAGGCCGCACAGGCCGCCCTCCCCCCCGACATCCTGGCGAAACTCCAAGCCGACCGCGCCAACCGCGCCGCAAAGGGAGCCTCCGGGACCGGATCCGCCAAGGCCGGCAACCGCCGTGGCCGCCCCCTCCCGTCCCGCCCCGGCCGCCCCGACGGTCGCTCGCGCATCGACCTTGTCGCCACCCTGCGCCAGGCCGCCCCGTGGCAGGTCCTGCGCCGCCAGACCGACACGCAGGATCGCGCCCTTATTGTCCACCGCTCCGACTTCCGCTTGAAGCGGACGCTGGAGGTCTCCGACCGCGTCCTGATCTTCATCGTCGACGCCTCCGGCTCATCCGCCATGGCCCGCCTCGGCGAAGCCAAAGGGGCCGTGGAACTCATGCTCGCCCAGGCCTACAGCCGCCGCGACCATGTCGCCCTTGTCGTCCTCAAGGGCACGAAGGCCGAGCTGATCCTCCCCCCCACCCGCAGCCTTGTCACCACCAAGGCCCGCCTTCGTGGTCTTCCCGGTGGGGGCGGCACCCCCCTCGCCTCCGGTCTTGCCACCGCTCTGGACTGCGCCCTCCGCGCGCGTCGCCAAGGCATGACCCCCTCCATCGCCCTCCTGACCGACGGCCGCGCCAACATCGCGCTTTCCGGTCAGCCCGACCGCGCCCAAGCCCAGGCTGACGCCGAGCAGATCGCCACCGCCATCCGCGCTGCCGGGATCGCCTCTGTCACGCTGGACGTCGCCAACCGCCCCCAACCCGCCCTGGCCGAACTTTCGCGCCGGATGAACAGTCGCTATGTCGCCCTTCCCCGCGCAGACGCCCGGGCGATTGCCGCGACGCTTGGCTGAGGCCCGGAGCATGTTTCAACACCCTCTCCCGCTGCTCCCTTGGCAGATTTGGCCGTCGACAAATCTGCCCGCGCCTGCCTGCCCGTGGCAGGCTCGTTTCCGCGCCAGCCCAGTCAGACGCGCGCAGATTTACAAAGGACAGCCCGCTGCCCAACGCCCGTTAACCAACGCCTCATGGCTTTTGGTCAATGAAACCGGTTGTCCTTCCACAGGAAGGTCCATCACACGGTTTCAAAAGCAACAATTCGCATCTCGGTCGCCGTCCTTTGGCCGATACCCACCCCGCTTTCCCGAATGACCCCCGCCGCCCTGCCAAACGACTGGCCCTTCAAGGCCCACTCCAGCCTCATTTCCACGGGCCGCCAGCGCTTTTGGGTGGCTGACACCGGCCCCAAAGACGCGCCCGCGCTCGTCCTCCTTCACGGCACCGGGGCCTCCGGCCACAGCTTCCGCCACACCGTCCCCGGCCTCAGCGAAACCTACCGCGTGATCACCCCCGACCTTGCCGGCCACGGCTGCTCTGCCACTGGCTTCTCAGGCCGCCTCAGCCTCGACACCATGGCAACAGACCTCTGGTCCCTCCTCGACACCCTGAAAATCCAGCCACAGGCCATCATCGGCCACTCTGCCGGGGCCGCCATCGGCCTCCGCATGGCTGAGCTTCGCCCCGTGCCACACATCGTCGGCCTGAATGCAGCGCTCGGTGAATTCGACGGCGCCGCCGCATTCCTCTTCCCGATCCTCGCCAAGGGCCTCGCCACCCTGCCCTTCGCCTCCTCCGCGATCACCAGCTTCTTCGGTCGCCCCGGCACCGTCGAGCGTATCCTGACCGGCACCGGCTCCCCCCTCGACCCGGAAGGCCGCACACAGTATTTAAGGCTCGTCCGCGACCCCGATCACGTCACGGGGGCCTTGGGCATGATGGCCGAGTGGAAGCTTCAGGGCCTCCTGAACCGCCTCCCCCAAACACAAACGAAAGTCACCCTGATCGCGTCAGAAGGCGATCGCGCCGTCCCCGCGCAGGTCTCCATCGACGCGGCAAGGCGCATCCCTGGCGCCAAACTGCACCTTCTGCCGAAACTCGGCCACCTAGCGCATGAAGAAACTTCGGACGGGCTTTCAGCCCTGATCCTCGATGTGCTTGGGCCTGACAGATCGACCGAGACCCCGCCCCGGCCCTGATCCGGGGTGCGGTCACTTTAAACCGATCCCGCGATCTCGGAACTCCGAAAGATCATCGCCGCGTGCTTCTCAAGGTAGATCCGCAGCCAGGGCGTGAACACCTCCGGCGTCGCGTCGATCTCGGCCCGCAAGTCGTCCAGAGACACCCATCGCACCGCCGCGACCTCATCAGGGTCCAGCCCCAGGTCCAGAGACACCCCTGCCTCGCCGACAAAGACTTCAACCACCTCATGCTCGATCAGCGGCTCGCGCACCCCCGGCACGGCAGCGCGGTATTCCACC
>JANMGI010000397.1:0-9464 GCA_031374565.1 Paracoccaceae bacterium
AAAGGCGTGGAGGGCGGCGGTATATACAGTATATACAAATCTCTGCGTGACGGTGCCCAACTCGCCCTCGACCTCCTCCCCGACCTATCCACCGACGAGATCACCCACCGCCTGTCAAAGATGAAACCCGGCGAAAGCACCACAAACCGCCTGCGCAAACTTGGCCTCGACCGCACCCAGATCGCTCTGGTGATGGAATTCGCCCGCGCCAACCCCTTCGCCCACCTCAAGCATCTGTATATACCGCTGCAAGGCCCAAGACCACTGGACGAAGCTATCTCCGCTGCCGGAGGTATCGCCTGGGACGCCATCACCGAAGACCTCGAATTGAAGGCCCTCCCGGGCACCTTCGTCGCCGGAGAAATGCTCGACTGGGAAGCCCCCACCGGCGGCTACCTTCTCACAGCCTGCTGGGCCACCGGTTACTGGGCCGGACAGGCCGCCGCGCGCAGGATCAGGCTCTAATCCTGCGGAAAATGCAGGCTTTCAAACCACGGCAGCACCTGCTCGCGCAGCACCGTAACAGACGCGGCAAGACACTCCGGACGGTCCAGCACGTCCACGAACGCCAGCGTCCCCGGGTCATTCTCCGCCCGCTCGAAGAACTCTGCAAGGGTCACATCCTCACCGCCGGGCCAGTCCGGATGGTCCGGGACTTCGCCTGACGGAGTGACAAACCGCAGCACAATCTGCACATCCCAACCATAGCGATTGCGCTGCAGATGCACCGCCGACTTCCCCGCCGCCGTCACCCGGCTCCAGGTTGTCTTCGCCAGCGTGTAGCCGACAGGCTCCAGCAGCCCGTCCAAAGCCGAGACGATCCGCACCCAGGCCTCCTCCCGTCGCGCGGGAAAGGCCGGGTCATTCGCCGCCAGATGCTTGCGCGCGGAAAGATCCGGGTCGTCCATTCAGGCCGACAACCCCCCCGCCAGGTCCGGCACGTCCAGCGCAGAAAACCCGTAGTGCCGCAACCAGCGCAAGTCGGCCTCGAAGAAGGCCCGCAGGTCCGGAATGCCGTATTTCAGCATCGCGATCCGGTCGATCCCCATCCCGAAGGCAAAGCCCTGCCATTGCGTCGGATCAACCCCCGCGGCCTGCAGCACCTTCGGATGCACCATGCCTGAGCCCAAAATCTCCATCCACTTGTCGCCCTCGCCGATCTTCAGCTGGCCCCCGACGGATGAATAGCGGATGTCGACCTCGGCCGAAGGCTCGGTGAACGGGAAATGGCTGGCGCGGAACCGCAACTCCACCTTGTCCACTTCGAAGAAGGCCCGGCAGAATTCCTCCAGCGTCCATTTCAGGTTCGCCATGCTGATCGACCGATCAATCGCCAGCCCTTCGACCTGATGGAACATCGGCGTGTGGGTCTGGTCCATGTCCATCCGGTAGACCCGGCCCGGCGCGATCACCCGGATCGGCGCGCCGTGTTCCATAAGCGCGCGAATTTGCACCGGGCTGGTATGGGTCCGCAGCACATGCGGCGGGCGGTTGTCGCCCTCGGCCCGCGCCATGAAGAACGTGTCATGCTCTTGCCGCGCGGGGTGTTCGGGCGGGATGTTCAGCGCGTCAAAGTTATACCAGTCGCTTTCGACCTGCGGCCCCTCGGCCACGGAAAACCCCATGTCGGCGAAGATTGCCGTCAACTCTTCCATGACCTGAGACACCGGATGGATCGTGCCACGGGGCCGGGGCCGCCCCGGCAACGTCACGTCGAGCCACTCCGACTTCAGCCGCTCATCCAGCGCCGCATCGCCAAGCGCCACTTTCCGCGCCCGCAACGCCGAGTCGATCTCGTCCTTCAGAGCGTTCAGGCCAGCCCCCGCCGCCTTGCGCTGATCGGGGTCCATCTTCCCCAGACCGGCCATAAGTGCGGAAATCTCACCCTTCTTGCCCAAAGCGCCCACCCGGACCTCTTCCAGCCCGGCTTCATCTGCCGCACCAGCCACCGCCGCCAGATACTTGGCCTTCAGCGTGTCGATCCCGTCCATCGCAAGTCTCCTGCAAATCGGCTTCTCTGCTAGCGGCGAAGCCCCCGCGATGCAAGGTTCAGAAGATCGACCGCCGCCCCCGAACCTCCAGCATCCGGCGCGAAAGACCCACCTGGCCGTTCTGCGCCGTCAAGGCCACCGGGGCCTCCTTCAGCCGCTTCTCGATCACCACAAGGCTGTCATAGAACCGGATGCCGCCAATCTCCCGCGCAAGGGGGTGCAAGGGAAACCCGGCGTCGTCCTCGGTGTACCAGGAATGCATCCGGTCTATCAGGTCCTTGGCGAATTCGATGAAACTTGACGGGGCGCGAAACCCTCCGCCAAACCCTGGCCAGTAGCTCGTATGCACGTCTTCGACGATATAAAGGCCCCGATCCTTCAACCTGGGCCAGAGGTGGCGGAAGCTCGTGATCTGCTGGTGCATCTTGTGCCCGCCATCATCGACGATAAGATCGAACAGCCCGTGCGCCTGACCAACACGGTTCAGGAACGCAGGGTCCGCCTGATCACCGATCTCGACCGTGGTCCCGGCCAAGGCCAGCGCCAGACAGGCCGGGTCAATGTCCAGGAACGTCAGGTTCGACCCCGCCCCAAGGAACCCTTGCCACATCGGCAACGAGCCCCCCATGTAGACGCCGATTTCCAGAAACGACACATTGCGGCCCTGCCAACCGGCCAGAAGCTCGTCATAAAGTTCCAGATAGTGTTCCATCTTGAACAGCTTGCGGTCGCCGGTCCGTGCCGGATAGTCGCGGAAATAGCGGGTCATCTTCTCACCTCGTGACCCGCCAAGCCTACACTGGCCGTTCTCTCCCGCAAGCGGGCTACATCAGTTGCGCTTCGGTTGCATCGAACACAACCGTTGGCATTGCGCGGCCGTCATCCACCCGACTGGCAACAAGACGCTGGCTCCAAAGCGTTTTCTGGTTGGCCTTGTCCACCAGGCGCACTTTCAGATAGGCGCGATCCTCGCTCCAGGACCCTTCGACCTGCAAGTCCAGCCCGCCGGGCAGCCGCTCGCCAGGCGCGCCGGAACGATCCGTTTCGCCCAGAAGATACTCCGCCGTTAGCCGCGCAATGGCTGCTGCAAGGTTGCGGGCAATGGCCGCTTCGGTCCCTTCGGGCAAGTCAGCGATCCGCAGGGTGAACGGTGAAAGCTGCCGCTTGCCCGAAACCTCAGGACTGGCCTCTGCCAGCTGCGCCGCAACCCGGGCCCGCTCATCGGCCAGCCAGAGGTTGAACGCGGCATCCACGATGTCGATGCCCTCCAGGAACTCGCGCCCCTGCGCCAGGGCATCCCTCGCAGCGGCAGGGTCGCGCATCAGATCGGTGGAGAAATCGGCCAAAGTCACGCAATCGCGGTCGCTCGTCAGGCGGTCCGCCATCGGTCCCAGCATCTTGCGCAGTTCCGTCAGGGCCTGCCGCAAACTGCCCGAGGCCTGCTCCTGCCCCCGGTCAGACCAAAGCCGCTGCTCCAGCCAGCGACGCGGGCGGCGGTGGCCCGGGGTCTGGCACAGCATCGCCAGAAGCGCCCGCGACTTCGACCCGCGCGGCGTCAGATCACGCCCGGCCGCATCTTGCACTTCGAACACACCGATCATCCGAATGAACATCCTGGCCTCGCTGGTGACTGCTTCGTTAACGCAACGCCACCGTCGGACACCCATCGTGAAATTTGCGTCAATCGCCCAGCGCAACGGCGCCTTGGCGCAAGAAAAGCGTGAAATCGCGTGAAAAAGTTGGCGCTCGGATAGGCCAATTCGACGCCCGCAGCCCGCAAAATCAGGGTTTTTGCGGTTTTCACGGGGAATTAACGCAGGTTTTTCCCCCCTGGGCGCAGCCTGACTGCATCCCCTCGGCCCGGGTGCCGAACCTGCGGTCTTTGCCCCTGAAACCTGTGAAAGGTTCTGCCATGCTCCAGCCCGTCTCTTCGGCCCATACCGCAACCGATCCGCCAGCCGAATTGCGCGCCGCCCTGATCCACCTGATCGGCAGCGCAGCCACGCGGCGCGCCAACCTGCCCCGCCCCGGCTTGAACTTTGCCTCGCAGGACTACCTTGCCCTTGGCCAGCATCCCGCCGTGCGCGCCGCAGCCCTCTCCGCCCTTGGCCAGCACCGCCTTGTCGCACCCGGCCCCGCCCCGCGCCTTGGCCTCACCGCCCCCGTGCTGGCGCTGGAGGCCCGGATCGCCGCCGTCCTGAACCTGCCCACGGCCACAACCTTCCCCTCCGGCTCCGAAGCGATCCGCCTGACGCTTGGCAGCCTTCTATGCCCCGGTGACGACGTCATCGTCGACTGCGGCTGCCATCCCGCCGTGGCCGAGACCGTCCTTCTGACCAAAGCCCACCTCCACCGCAGCCCCTCTGCCTCAGTCGAGGGGGTCGAGCGTCGCCTCGCCCGCCTCACCCGCCAACCCCACCGCGGAAAACTGGTGATCGTCGTCCCCGCCGTCTCGGCGCATGGCTCCCGCATCGCCGCGCTGGATGAGCTTTCCGCCCTGGCCCGCCAGTACGGCGCAACCCTTGTCGCTGATGTCACCCATGACCTTGGTGCCATGGGTGCCAATGGCGGCGGAGTGATGGAGATTCAGGGCTGCCTTGGCCGGGTCGATATCGTGCTTGGCAGCTTCGCCCGAAGCTTCGCCGCGTCCGGTGGGTTCGCCGCCTTCCGCAATCCAGCACTGAAAGCTTCGGCGCATCAGGCCCAATGGCGCACCACGGCGCTTTCCCCGGTCAACGCCAGCGCCATTCTTGCTGCTCTGGACATCATCACCGGCGACGAAGGCAAGCGCCGCCGCCGCAACCTGCATGGCGTCGCCCTGCGGCTGCGCAATCACCTCATGGCGGATGGCATCAAGGTCATGGGCAAGGCCTCGCCCTTTGTTCCGATCCTGCTGCCGATGCTGACAGCCTTGCCCCGCACCGCGCTTCTGGAAAGCGCCGGGCCGCTGGTCACACTTCTGCAAGCCCCCAGCGTTCCAGCCCACGCCCCGCGTTGGCGCATCCAGCTGAATGCCGATCACAGTCCCGCCGACATCGACGACCTGGCCGAACTGATCCGGGATGTGTCGCGCACCTTCGACCGTCAGCCCACGCGAACCCGCATCCCGGCCTAACCCTTGACCGAGGCGGTCACGTAGTTGCAGCTCAGATCCCGGTCCGACAGGCTCCAGCGCCAGGTCACCGGGTTGAACACCATGCCCTTGCGGTCCACCGGACGCAGGCCTGCACCCTCGATCAGCGCGTACAACTCAACGGGAGTGATGAACTTCGCCCAGTCATGCGTGCCCTTCGGCAGCCAGCGCATCACCCATTCCGCCCCGATGATCGCCATCATGAACGACTTCGGGTTCCGGTTCAGCGTCGAACAGATCATCAACCCACCGGGTTTCAACAACTGCTGGCAGGCGGTCAGATAGGCCGGCGGGTCCGCCACATGCTCGACCACTTCCATGTTCAGGACCACATCGAACTGCTCACCCGCTTCGGCCAGCGCCTCTGCCGTGGTGTGGCGGTAATCAATCCCCAGCCCTGACTGGCGCGCATGGGCTTCAGCCACCGGAATGTTCCGCGCCGCCGCATCCGCGCCCACGACCTCGGCCCCCAACCGCGCCATCGGCTCGGACAGAAGGCCCCCACCACAGCCAATATCCAGTATCCGCAACCCCTTGAAGGCCGCAGCTCCGTTCAGGTCCCGCCCGAACTCGGCGGCAATCTGGGCGCAGATATAGTCCAACCGGCAGGGGTTCAGCATGTGCAGCGGCTTGAACTTGCCGTTCGGGTCCCACCATTCTGCGGCCATCGCCTCGAACTTGGCCACTTCCGCCGGATCAACCGTATCCACTGCCATTGCTTACTCCCCCCGACTTCCTGAAAGCCCCCTTCGCACTCGGGCCGTCCCGGCGTATATAGGGTGAATATGGATCAGAGATCAGGTCAAAAGCGCGCAGTCGAATACCTTTACCCGCCGATCGATCCGTTCGATCAGCGCGTGATCGACATGGGCGACGGGCACCGGATCTATGTCGAACAGTGCGGCCTCCCCGACGGAATTCCCGTCATCGTCTTCCACGGAGGCCCGGGTGGCGGCTGTTCGCCCGCCATGCGACGCTATTTCGACCCTCGCGTCTTCCGCGTCGTCCTCTTCGATCAGCGGGGCTGCGGACGCTCGCGTCCCCATGCCAGCGTCACCGCCAACACCACCTGGCATCTGGTGCAGGATGTCGAGACGATCCGTGAAACGCTTGGCATCGACCGCTTCATCGCCTTTGGCGGCAGCTGGGGCGCGACGCTTGCCCTGATCTACGCGATCACCCACCCAGACCGGGTGGCGCATCTGGTCTTGCGCGGCGTCTTCCTTGCCACCAAGGCCGAGCTCAACTGGTTCTACGCTGGCGGGGCAGGGGCCTTCTTCCCCGATCTCTGGTCCCGCTTCGTCGAGGTCATCCCGGAAGGCGAACGCACCGACCTGATCGCAGCCTACCACCGCCGCCTGTTTTCCGGCAATCTGGTCGAAGAAACCCGCTTTGGCCGGATCTGGGCCAACTGGGAAAACGCCCTCGCTTCGATCCAGAACGAAGGGGCGCTGGGCGAAAGCCCGTCCGACTACGCCCGCGCCTTTGCCCGGCTTGAAAACCATTACTTCCAGAACGCGGGTTTCCTGGAAAGCGACGGCTGGATCCTGCGCGAACGCTCCCGGATCGAGCATATCCCCGCCACGATCATCCAGGGCCGCTACGACATGATCTGCCCCCCGCACTCGGCCTGGTCGCTGGCGAAGGGCTGGGCAAACTGCGACCTGAAAATGGTCGCAATGGCCGGCCACGCCCTGTCTGAACCGGGGATCAGCGAGGCTTTGGTCGGGGTGATGGATGGGTTGCGCCAAGCCTGACAAGGAAATTCCCCGGTGACCAAGACAGACCTTCCACCCCATGCAGCACTTTGCCGCGACTTCGCGCTGCGTCTCACAGAACGCGCCAGCGAAACCGGCACGGCTGACGAAGCCAGCTTTGGTCCATGGCTCGCCGATCTCTTGCGGGACTCTCCAGCCTTCGGGCCCTCGCCAGAGGTTTGGGCCTTTCCCGTCGCCCCAGGCGATCCGCGCCACTGCATTGCCATGCTGGTGCGGGGGTCCGGATCGCAGACCGTGCTGCTCACCGGCCATTACGACACCGTGACAACCAGCGACTACGGCGATTTGCGCCCCTTGGCGACTCAACCAGAAGTCTTGGCTCAGGCGCTTGCCGCGCAGGTCGTCGCAGCCCCCGATGGCACCACAGAGGCGCGGGTTCGTGACGATATCGCTGCAGGTTTCCTGCCGGGTCGCGGACTTTTGGACATGAAGGCAGGGCTTGCCGCCGGGCTGACAGCAATTTCGGCGTTTGCGGCCTCGCCACAGGCCGGAAACCTGCTGTTTCTAGCCGTTCCGGACGAAGAGAACGCCTCTGCCGGAGCCCGCGCCGCCGCCCGCGAGTTACCAGCGCACTTGGCCTGGCGCGGGGTTCACCTTTGCGCGGCGATCAACCTTGACGCCATTGCCGATGATGGCGACGGCACCGATGGCCGGGTCGTGGCGACCGGCACTGTCGGCAAAGTGCTGCCCACTGCCTTTGTCGTCGGTGTGCCGGTTCACAGCGGCTTTCCCCTGCGCGGCATCAACGCCGCCGTTCTGGCCGGCGCCATCGCCGCCCGTCTGGAATGGGCGCCAGAGCTGACCGACAACTCCTCCAACACCCCTGGCACGCCGATAAGCCTTCTGTCGTTGAAGGACGGGAAGACCGGCTATGACGTTACCACACCCGCCACCGCCTTCGCGACCTTCAGCGTCCTCAACCATCGCCGCAATCCAGGTGCAGTGCTCGCGCTTATCCGGCCTTTGGTAGAGGAAGCGGCGAATGACGTCCTGTCCGCCCTGCGGTTTCGCGCCGCGCAAACCGGTGGCCTGCCTCTGGCCGAGAAGGGCTGCCTCGTGCTGACCTACGGCGAACTTCATGCCCGTATCCAAAGTCAGCAGCCCGACCTGGACGCCGCACTCGATGTGGAGGCCCAGCGCCTCCGCAGCCTTGGCCTCAATCTGCCCGACACCTGCCAGCGGTTGACCGATCTTCTCTGGCAACGCTCGGGCTTGTCCGGTCCCGCGGTCGTGCTTGGACTTGGCTCTATCCCCTATCTCGCCACCGAGCTTGCCGATGACGCCGTGCTTAGATCTGTCCACGACCTGATCACTACGGCGGCGGACCAGCACCAGACCTCTCTGCGCGTGGTGGACTATTTTGCGGGCATCTCGGACGTCAGCTTCCTGGGCCAGGGCGACGTCAGCGCCTTTGCATCTCTCGACGCGGACACCCCCGGTTGGGACACGCTGGTAGCTTTGAACCAGGACAGCCTGCTGCAGGTTCCCACCGTCAACCTGGGGCCTTGGGGCCGTGACTATCACCGATCCTATGAAAGGCTGGAAACGGATTACGCCTTCCGGGTCCTGCCTCAACTGCTTTTGACACTGTCCCGCGCAATCCTTGCCAGCAAGGCCGACCAAGTGCTCCCGAAAGGTTCTGGAAAAAAGTTTCCAGAACCTTAAGGAAATGCTGAAATAGTATTTATATCAATACTTTGGTCGTTTCGTCCACCGTGGACACTCACGCCCTTCTCCCCACCACCGCCACGCCAAGCGCTTCCAGAACCTTCGCCTCGATATGCGCGGCATCCAGCCCTGCGACCCGGTACATCGCCTCCGGAGAAGCCTGATCGATGAAGATATCCGGCAGCACCAGCGACCGGAACTTCAGACCCCGGTCGAACACCCCTGCCTCGGCCAGAAGCTGGGCGACATGCGACCCGAAGCCCCCCACCGCGCCCTCTTCCACCGTCACCAGCGCCTCATGCTCTCGGGCCAGCCGCAACACCAGATCCCGGTCCAGGGGCTTGGCGAACCGGGCATCCGTGACCGTCACCGACACCCCCCGCCCCGCCAAAGCTTCCGCTGCCTTCAGGCTCTCCGCCAGCCGCGTCCCGAACGACAGGATCGCCACCCGAGACCCCTCCCGCACCACACGTCCGCGACCAATCTCCAGCGGAACCCCGCGCGCGGGCATCTCCACCCCAACGCCTTCCCCTCGCGGATACCGGAACGCAATCGGCCCCACGTCATGCGCCGCAGCCGTCGCAACCATATGCACCAGCTCGGCCTCGTCCGCCGCCGCCATCACCACCATCCCCGGCAGGCTGGACAGGAACCCCACGTCGAACGCCCCCGCATGCGTCGCCCCGTCCGCCCCCACCAGTCCCGCCCGTTCAATCGCGAACCGCACCGGCAGCCGCTGGATCGCCACATCGTGGACGACCTGATCATAGCCCCGCTGCAGGAAGGTAGAGTAAATCGCGCAGAACGGCTTCATCCCCCCCGCCGCCAACCCCGCGCTGAAGGTCACCGCGTGCTGCTCGGCGATCCCCACGTCAAAGCACCGCTTCGGGAACC
>JANMGI010000477.1:0-3716 GCA_031374565.1 Paracoccaceae bacterium
ATAAGCGTCTGGCCGGTCATCTCGGCGGGCTGGGCCAAGCCCATCAGCTGCAAGAGCGTGGGGGCAATGTCGGCAAGCTTGCCGCTGCGCAGGGTCGCGCCGGGGGGGCCGCCGACAAGGATGACCGGGACCGGGTTCACCGTATGAGACGTGTGCGGCCCCCCGGTGACGGGATCGACCATCACCTCGCAGTTGCCATGGTCTGCCGTCACGATCATCGCCCCGCCCTTCGCCGTCAGTGCGGCAAGCGCACGGGTCAGGCCACGGTCCACCGCCTCACACGCCTTGATCGCGGCGGGCAGGCTGCCGGTGTGGCCGACCATGTCGGGGTTGGCGTAGTTCACGACGATCAGGTCGTATCCCTTTTCAATGGCCGCGACGAAATGGTCGGACACCTGATCAGCGCTCATCTCGGGCTGCAAGTCATAGGTCGCGACCTTGGGCGATTGCGGCATCGCGCGGTCTTCGCCGGGATATGGCACCTCGCGGCCGCCGTTCAGGAAGAAGGTGACATGAGGGTATTTCTCGGTCTCGGCCAGCCGGAACTGGGTCAGCCCGTGAGCCGAGACCCATTCGCCAATGGTGTTGATCAGAACGCGCTTCGGGAAGGCCGAGCGCATGTAGGTGTTGTGCAGGTCGGAATATTCCACCATTCCCAACAGCGCCGACCACTGCGGACGCACCCCGGTATCGAACGCGGTGAAACCCGGATCGCCGATGGCCGCCAGAATTTCGCGCGCGCGGTCGGCCCGGAAGTTCAGGCAGAAGATGCCGTCGCCATCCTTGGCCCCGTGATAGCCGTCGATCACCGTAGGGGCGAGGAATTCATCAGTCTCACCCTTGCCATAGCTGTTCGTGACGGCGGTGATCGGGTCGGGCGCAGTTTCGCCCTTGGCATGGACCATTCCTTCGTAGGCGCGGGTGACCCGTTCCCAGCGGTTGTCGCGGTCCATCGCCCAGTAGCGGCCCGCGACCGTGGCAATGCTGGCCCCGTAAGGCAGGCGCTGCACCAGCTGGGTGATGTAGTTCAACGCCGACGACGGCGCGACATCCCGCCCGTCCGTCACCGCATGCAGCGCCACCGGCACCCCCAGGGCGGTAATCGCACGGCAAGCGGCAAGGACGTGGTTCACGTGCCCATGCACCCCACCGTCCGAGATCACGCCCAGAAGATGCGCCGTGCCCCCCTTGGCCTTCACCCTTGCGGCAAAGTCCACGATCTCCGGGTTCCGCGCGAAGCTCCCGTCCTCGACCGCCAGGTCGATCGCCCCGAGGTCCATCGCAACCACCCGCCCTGCGCCGATGTTGGTATGCCCGACTTCGGAATTGCCCATCTGGCCCGTCGGCAGGCCAACTTCTGGCCCGAAGGTCGTCAGCGTGGCGTGGGGACAGGTCGCCCAAAGGTGGTTGAATGTCGGCACATGCGCCTGCGCCGGGGCACTGGTTTCGGGGTTCGGGCCGATGCCCCAGCCGTCAAGGATGCACAACACGACGGGTTTTGGGGCGGACATCGGCACTCTCCGGTCTGGTTCCGCCGGGGTTTTACGCCCTGCGGGCCTGCGGGGCAACCGTCACGCCTGCCGCAGCGCCGCCTTCTCGCGCACCCGCTGACGCCAAAGGGTGAAGACCCCCGCCGCCACCACGATCCCCGCACCGATGGCGACATTGATCCGCAAGGTTTCGCCAAAGACGAAAAGCCCGATGGCGCTGGCCCAGACGAGTTGCAGATAGGCGAAGGGCTGGATTGCCGAAGCCTCGGCCACCGCGAAGGCGCGGATCAATAGCCAGTGCCCCAGAACGGCCGTGCAGCACAGCACCGCCATCCAGCCCCAATCGGCCGGCGACATCCAGGCCCACTGCATCAGCCCGAACGGCGTCACTGCCACGGCCGCCACGACGCCGGTCCAGAAGAAGCTGACCGAAGCGCTGTCTTTTCGCGCCACAAAGCGCGTCAGCAGCCCGTAAAGCGCAAACATCGCGGACGCGACCAATGGCACCAGCGCCCATGGCGAAAAGACCCCTCCACCCGGCTTCAGGATGATCAGGATGCCAAGGAAGCCGACCAGAATCGCCGTCCAGCGCCGCCAGCCGACCTTTTCGCCCAGCACCGGCCCGGAGAGAGCGGCAATAAGCAAGGGATAGCTGGCAAAGACGGCATGCGCCTCGATCAGCCCAAGTTTCACGAAGCCGACCATCATGACCGCGATTTCGGCCACCAGGATCAGCCCCCGCGCCAACTGGTGCCAGGGATAGGCCGACGTGGCCGCAGCGCGCAGGCCGCCCTCGCTGCGCGCGGCCATCGCGATGACGAACAGCGCGAAGAACCAGAACCGCACCATCACCACCATGGTGACGTTGTAGGTCGACCCCAGATGCCGCGAGATCCCGTCCTGCATCGCAAAGACCAGCGTTGTGGAGATCATCAGCCAGATGCCAAGCTTGGTGTTCTGAACCGTGGTCATGCCGGTTTCCGCTCCAGCGACAGGGCGTAAAGGCCCGCACCGACCACGATCACGCTGCCGATGGCCACGGGCAGTTCCAGCACTTCGCCATACACGACCATCCCGATTCCGGTGACGAAAACCAGCTGCAGATAGGCGTAGGGCTGCACCCGCGCGGCTTCGACCTGCTCGTAGCATTTCAACAGCAGCCAATGCGACAGGATCGACAGCCCACAATAAACCGCAAGGAAGCCCATGTCCTGCGAAGCCATCGGCTGAAGCGAGGTCAGGCCGATGCCGGTCATCAGGACCGCCCCGATCACCCCGGGCCAGAAGAACGCCGGAAACGTCGGTTCATCCCGCGTGGTCAGACGGGTCAGCACCGAATAGACCGCGAACATCGCCGCGGACGCCAGGGGCAGGATCGCCGCCCAGCTGAAGACCCCCATCCCCGGCCGCAGGATCACGATCACCCCGACCAGCCCCGCAGCCACTGCAGCCCAGCGTTGCCAGCTGATCGCCTCACCCAGCATTGGGCCGGACAGGGCCACGATCAGCAGCGGGCAGACCGAAAAGACCGCCAGAGAGTTGATCAGTCCGATCTGCGTATAGCCCCAGACGATCAGGCAGATTTCCGCGACCAGAAGGCAGGACCGGATCAGATGTGTCGGCAGCCGGGTCGACCGGATCGCCGCGCGGAACCCCTCGGGCCGCCGCAGCGCCAGGATCACCACGAACCCGGCAAAGACCCAATAACGGATCATGATGACCATCTGGGTGGAATAGGCCCCCGCCAGATGCTTGGCGAAAGCGTCCTGCGCTGCGAAGGCGGCAACTGCGGCCACCATCAGCCAGATGCCCAGGGTCGGATTGCGCGATGAGGTCATGACGCGGGTTGGCTATCACCAGCGCAGGGCAGGTGAAAGAGCAGGTTTCGCGCTTGTCTTCGCCAACACAGCCGCTGTCCCCGCAGGAGCGGGTGAACCGCTACCGGATTGTAAAAGCCACCTCGTTGCGCCGGTTCCAGGGCAGGGTCAGCGGCGCGTCATAGAAGTAGTAGTGCGGGCCCGCCAGCACCTCGTATCCCTGCACCTTGGCCCAGGCCCGCAGCGCTTCCGCCCGGTCGGCCAGCCCCTCGGTCCCCGGAATGCCTGAGAACCGCTCGACCAGCTGGCGTGAGGGTTCGACCGGGACGAACCGGATATGTCCGTCGCGCGGCGTGGGAAGTGTTTCGGTCGTGTACCGCGCGGGCATCATGAAGCTGACCACCCAGGT
>JANMGI010000510.1:0-1927 GCA_031374565.1 Paracoccaceae bacterium
CTTGCGCCCGACCAGCAAGCGCCAGTCGAAGGTCAGCCCGTTGCCGCCGGGCAATACCGCATCCTTTGGGGCCTTGGCATCGACAAGGATCTGATCTGCCACCAGCTGGTAGTCCAGGAGGTCAGCAAGGTCCGCCTCGCCGCCCACCCCGATCACTTTCATCACCGGCAGACCGTAGCGCGCCTTGACCTCGGCCACCCGGGCGGGGGTCTCGTGGCCATGAAGCTGAAGCATGTCCAGGGGCACTTCGGCCACGATGGCATCCAGTAGCGCGTCATCTGCATCCACGACCAGCGCCACCTTGCACAGGCCTTCCGGGGACGCCAACGACAGCAGGCGGGCCTCGGCGGGGGTCACATAGCGCGGGGATTTGGGGAAGAAGTTGAACCCGGCATAGGCTGCCCCCGCCGACATCACCGCAGCGACATCGCCGGGCGTCTTCAGCCCGCATATCTTGACCCTGACTGCATGCATCAGCGTTTTTCCAGCAGCGCCAGCACGTCGTCCTTCTGCGGGACCGACGTGGAATCCCGCAGCACGGCCAACTCCCGCTCCAGTCGCGTGACCTCGCGCGATTTCTGGCTGGCAGTGGCGCGGTGGCCGTGTTCGCGGAACCATTCCCAGACAAAGCCGATCAACACGCCCGCCACGATCCCGCCAAAGATCACCAGGAACAGCGGCAGCTCCGTCGTCCAGGTCAGGCCGGTCAGGGCCGCAAGGTCGTCCGGCAACAGCCGCACCGATACCGGAGCGCGATTCGCGACAGCCACAGTCAGCAGCGTCAGGCCCAGAAGGCCAAGGAACAGAAGTCTAACGTATCGGATCATGGTGGACACGGGCCCCATCAGGTTCCGCCCCAATATCGGCCTGTCACCGCCCAAGCGCAAGCGCGCGCGAGGTTACTTGCCGTTCAGCCGGTCGCGCAAAAGCTTGCCGGTCTTGAAGAAGGGGACCTTCTTGTCATCAACCGTCACCGCTTCGCCCGTTCGCGGGTTGCGACCGACCCGCGCATCGCGGGCCTTGACCGAGAACGCGCCGAACCCGCGCAGTTCCACCCGGTCGCCCTTGGCAAGGGCTTCGATGATTTCCTCGAAGACCGTGTTCACGATCCGCTCGACATGTCTCTGGGTCAAATGCGGGTTCTCATCCGCGATCTTCTGGATCAGTTCCGAACGGATCATCCGTAGTCCCCCCTGTGGTTCGGCCCCTGGCAGGTGGCCGCCACGCTGTTGTTCTGGCAGGACTATAGCGACAGGTTTTGTCTCATGACAAACAAAAACGGGGACTTGGGGATAAGGAAAAGGCCCCGCTTGTGGCGGGGCCTTTCCTTTCAATCGCAGGTTAAGGGGCAGAAACCCTTAGCTGCGGTCCTTGAGCGCTGCGCCCAGGATGTCGCCCAGCGACGCGCCCGAATCGGACGAGCCATACTGTTCGACAGCTTCCTTCTCTTCCGCGATCTCGCGCGCCTTGATCGACAGACCCAGCTTGCGGGTCTTCGGGTCGATGTTGGTCACGCGCACGTCGATATGGTCGCCCACCTGGAACCGCTCGGGACGCTGATCGGCGCGGTCGCGCGACAGGTCCGAACGGCGGATGAAGGACTTCTGGCTGTTGTACTCAACCTCGACGCCGCCCTCTTCGATCGCGGTCACGGTGACGGTGATGATCGCCCCCCGCTTCACGCCATCAACGGCATCGGTGAAGGTGTCATCGCCCAGAGCCTTGACGGAAAGCGAGATGCGTTCCTTCTCGACGTCCACTTCGGTGACCGCGGCATGCACCGTGTCGCCCTTGCGGTAGGTCTGGATCGCCTCTTCGCCGCGGGTATCCCACGACAGGTCGGACAGGTGGACCATGCCGTCGATGTCGTTGTCGAGGCCGACGAACAGACCGAATTCGGTGATGTTCTTGACTTCGCCTTCGATGG
>JANMGI010000530.1:0-1851 GCA_031374565.1 Paracoccaceae bacterium
GGCCCGCTGTCGCTGGTGCGGATGATCGCAAACGCCCGCTTGGCAGCGGCGTAGAAGTCGAACCGCTCCAAAGCCTCGATGGTCACGGCCCGCCCCTCGGCCTGATCCACCACGGCCTGCATCCGGGCAAAGATCGGCACCACGCCCTCTGGATGGCCCACGACCTGCATCCGCGCGACCGGGGCGGGCACAAAGGTATCCAGCGGCATCAACGAAAGGATCGCCCGCGCCGCGGTGGGAATGTCACAGCCCGCCATGTCGATCAGCCTGCCATAGGTCGTCTCGGCCGCGATGGTCGCTGCCGGGTGGTTCACATCGCAGATGACCAGCTCGTCGCCATGTCCCATCAGCATCAGGACATGCACGATCTCGGCGCTCAGCCGCTGGTCGATGCCTTTCAGCATGGGTTTTCCATGTATGAAGAAATCCCTAACAAGAAAAGCCAAGCCCCTGTTTCAAAAGGGTTTCCAAAGTTTGTCCACCGTGGACATCACTTGATCGCCCCCGCCGCCATCCCCTTGATGATGTAGCGTTCCAGAACCACCCCGATCACGATCAGCGGCAGGATCGCCGCCCAGGCCAGCGCCGCCATCGACCACCAGCTGATCCCCTGGCTGCCGGTCTGGCTGGCCACCATCACCGGCAAGGTGTTGGCGTGGGTCGAGGTGAGGAGCGCCGCGAAGAAATACTCGTTCCAGGTCAGCACCAGTGACAGAATGAACGCCGCCACCATCCCCGGCAGGGCGATGGGCAGGATGATCGTCAGGAACGCCCCCCAGATCGACAGCCCGTCCACCAGCGCCGCCTCTTCCAGCTCGGTCGGGATCGACGAGAACTGGTCCCGCATGATCCAGATCACGATGGGCAGCACCGAGAGGGTGTAGAGAAGGATCAACCCGATCCGCGTGTCCAGCAGCGCCAGCTCTTTGTAAAGGACCAGCATCGGCAGGGCGAGCACGACCGGCGGCAGGATCAGCTGGGACAGGAAGAAGAACGAGATGTCGCCGTTCCGCATCCAGGCGAACTTGTAGCTGAACCGGGACAGTCCATAGGCCGCCAGCGACCCCAGCATCACCGCCAGCACCGACGATACCAGCGAGACGATGGCCGAGTTGGCGAACCGCTTCATGAACTCGGCCCGCACCGTGCTTTCCGCGCCGATGGTATCGGGCGACAGGCCCAGCGATTTCCAGCCCAGCCATTTCGGGGTGAAATCCACCCAAGGGACCATATGCCCTTTCATCACGTCGGGGGCCATCTTGAAGCTGGTGGTCAGGGTCCAGTAGATCGGAAAGAGGCAGATGATGGCCCACAGGATCAAAAGACCATAGACCGCCACCCGCCCCGACCACCACTTTACCCGATGGGCGCGGTCCATGTCGCTGTCATGAAAGATCTGCGTGGCAGGGGTTGTCTGGTCGGTCATGTCCGTGGCCTTGCATAACGGTCGGCCAGCTTCATCAGCAGCGTCATCGCGATCACGATCACCACCAGATAGACCATTGCCAGAAGCGTGCCGTAGCCGACGTTCGACCTGTCACGGTATTCGCGGAAGATGAACGAGGTGACGGTGTCCGTCGCCCCACCCGGCCCGCCCGTGGTGACGGCGATGACGATGTCGGCCAGCTTCAACTTGAAGATGATGCGGATCAGGATCGCGGTGATCGACACCGGCAGCATCAACGGGAAGGTCACCTCCCAGAAGCCGCGCCAGCCATTCGCGCCGTCCACCTTGGCGGCCTCGTTCAGCTCTTTCGGGATGGCCTGAAGACCCGCAAGGATCATGATCATCATGAAGGGGATGAAAGTCCAGGCGTCCATCAGCATGATCGTCACCTTGGCGATCCAGGG
>JANMGI010000538.1:0-2788 GCA_031374565.1 Paracoccaceae bacterium
CTTGTCCAGGTCCAGCCGTTCCGGAACGTAGGTGTCGCGCTGGATCAGGTTGCGCAGAAGGCCCGCCTGTTTCGTCTCAAGCACCTGCCGAAGCCGGCGGTCCGAGAAGGCTTTGTTGCCGACGAAGGACAGCCGCTCGATCTCGACCACCTTGCCTTCGGTGATCTCGAACACCAGATCGACCCGGTTGTCGTTGCGGCGGATGATCTTCGGCGTGACAGACGCAGCAAGGCGGCCAGAGACGCGGTATGCTTCGGCGATCGCGGCGGCATCAGATTCTGCCAAGCTTGGCGAATAAATCCGGCGCGCCTGCGACTTGATCAGTTCGGACAGATTTTCGTCTTTCAGACGCTTGTTGCCCTCGATGCTGATGACGTTGACGATTGGGTATTCCACGACCTTGATCACCAAGGTTGACCCCTGCGGCACCAGATCGACGGTCTCGAACAGATTCGAGTTCACAATCCGCTGGTAGGCGTCGTTCAAAGCAGCAGCAGACACCTCTTCACCACGCCTGATTCCGGCGTAGTTCAGGATGGTCGCGGAATCGACTCGCTCATTGCCCTGAATCTCGACGTTCGAAAACGAAAAGCTCTGCGCATAGGCGGGAGTCAGGAACGGCTGCGAAGCCGTTGCCGCACCAAAGAAAACCGCAGTGGCAAGCAGACGCGCCTTAGAACTGGCCCTGAACGACCGCCCTTTGGCCGCGCTGTGGGTCATCCGCATGTTGCATCCTCGCCGTATTATTTGTTTCCGGATAGCTACCGGGAAAGCCGAGCTTTGTCAAAAGCCTGCGGTCCTTGTGGATAACTTTGCAATATGTTGTGGCATCGCGGCAAAAACAGCAAGGTCAGGCGTCGCTGACCTTGCTGTTCTTGCCCAAGCTTATTGACACATCAGATCGCGGCTAAGTCCGAAAAGCATGAGGGTAAGCACAAGGGTCATCCCTACCGTCATCAGCACGCGCAACGCCCGTTCCGAAGGCTGGCGCCGCGTCAACGCCTCGTAGGCGTGAAACACCAAATGCCCGCCATCCAGCACCGGAATCGGGAAGAGATTCAGGATACCGACGCCAAGGGACAGAATCGCCAGCATGCCGATGAAGCTTTCCGCCCCGTTGCGCGCCGCATCACCCGCGGTTTCGGCCATGCCGATAGCACCTGAAAGGTTGCAGCTGCTGATCGCGCCCTGGATCATGTGCGAAAGACCCGAGAAGGTGGTGGTCGTCATCGCCCACATGGTCGATGCCGCATTCGTCACCGCTTCCCACGGGCCGACCGTCCGGGTTGCGGGCTCGAAAAACATGCCGGAGACGAGGCCGAGCAGATAGCGTTCGGTAAATCCGCCATTGCCGTCATCCACCGTCCGAATGCGCGGGGACAGCGACAGATCGAAGGTTTTACCGTCACGCCAGATCGTCATGTCAACCGGCTGGCCTTTGCTGGCGGCCACAATCTCGGGAAGTTCGTCGAAGTAGCGCACATCCTTGCCCCCGGCTTTCAGGATGACGTCGCCTTCTCGAAGCCCTGCGTCGATTGCGGCGGATCGTATCTGCACTTCGCTGATCACCGGGGCCAGCGGGTGCGGGCCGTTGACCACCAGCTCTTCGGTGCCGCGTTGCACGGTATAGGCCAGCGAAACCTTGCCTTTTAGCGCGTCAGTAACGTCGCCAAAGGTCTTCCAATCCGGGGTTTTCTGCCCTTCGACCGCGCGAATCACGTCGCCTTCCTGAAGCGTCGCCCCTTCAAACGGAAAGGCCCGGATAGCGCCGACCGAAGGCTCTTCGCGTGGAGCGCCCAAGGCAAGCGCCAGCCCGGTCAGAAGCACGAAGGTCAGAATGAAGTTGAAGACCGGCCCCGCCGCCACGGTTGCCGAGCGCGCCCACAAGGGTGCCCCTGCCATCGTGTGCCGCCGCTCTTGCAACGAAAGACCCGAGATATCGGCCTTCCGGACCGACGAGGCATCGGCATCACCCAGAAACTTGACGTACCCGCCGAAGGGAATTGCCGCAATCTGCCAGCGCGTGCCGCGCTTATCGGTCCGGCTGAACAACACCGGCCCGAAGCCGATTGAGAAAACCTCGGAATGGATGCCGGACCAACGTCCGACGATGTAATGGCCGTATTCGTGGACGAAGACGATCACCGAAAGCGCGATGACGAAAAACGCAACTGTCCAGACCGTGCCGCCCAGAGCCGCCACAACCGCTTCCATTACCGTGCTCCTGCCCTGCCATGGGCGATTTCGCCCGCTATTGTCCGTGCCAGATGGTCCGCCGCTTGTACATCTTCAAGGGTCATGCTTGCGGAATCGTTACCCAAATCGGCGTCCATCGTATCAAGGACCGCTTCGACAACGCCGGACATGTCCATGAACCCAATCCCGCCAGCAAGAAAGTGATCCAGCGCCACTTCCTTCGCCGCGTTGAACGCAGCCCCCGCCAGTCCGCGCCGCGCCATGACCTCACGCGCGAGCCGCAGCGCCGGATACCGCTGAAGATCAGGCGCGCGGAAGGTCAGCGTCGCAATCTGCGCCAGATCAAGCCGTGCCACCGGCAAGTGCGACCGATCCGGCCAGTTCAGCGCATAACCGATGGAGTGGCGCATGTCCGGCGCGCCCATATGCGCCATGATCGCCCCGTCGCGATAGCCGACCATCGAGTGGATCAGGCTTTCGGGATGGATGATCACCTCGATCTGCTCGGGCCTGACCCCGAAGAATTCCCGCGTTTCAATGACTTCCAAGGCCTTGTTGAACATGGATGCCGAATCGATGGTGATCCGCTGGC
>JANMGI010000542.1:0-8778 GCA_031374565.1 Paracoccaceae bacterium
TGAATGTGATCCAGCAAGAGTCTGGCGGTCCGCTGGAACCGATGGATCTGCCTGCCAGCACCCGCCATCTGGACCTTTACCTGTCCCAGATCACGCTTCTGGACAAAAGCTGGCAGCTGAACGCCCTTGGCACCGAACGGACGATGGACGGGATCGAGATGGCCGCCCTCTCAATGGGCTGGTCGCTGGATGACCTTGCACGGCAGCCGATGATGATGGGGGTGATCAACACGAACTCTCCGCGCCAGCTTGACGTGCCGATGGCAGAGGGGCTGATCACGCTGGCCGAACATGGGCAGGTGGCAATCGTCACGCCCTTCACACTGGCCGGCGCGATGGCTCCGGTTAGTCTGGCAGGAGCGCTGGTCCTGCAGCATGCCGAGGCGATGTTCGGCGTGGCACTGACCCAGATCGTGCGGCCCGGGGTGCCAGTGATGTATGGCGGGTTCACATCGAACGTCGACATGAAGACCGGCGCACCGGCCTTCGGGACGCCGGAATATGCCAAGGCCGCTCAAGCCAGTGGGCAGTTGGCCCGGCACATCGGGGTGCCGTTCCGGTCCTCGAACGCGACTGCGGCCAATGCGCTGGACGCTCAGGCAGCTTACGAATCCATGATGTCACTGTGGGGGTGCCTGATGGGCGGGGCGCATCTGGTGATCCACGGTGCGGGCTGGATGCATGGCGGGCTGACCGCCAGTTTCGAGAAGCTCATTCTGGACGCCGAACTGCTGGGAATGATGCAGGCCTATTTCCGGCCCATCGCAGTGAACGACGAAGCGCTATCGCTGGACGCAATCGCCGAGGCCGGGGTCGGTGGGCATTTCTTCGGCACGTCGCAGACGCTGGCGCAATATGAGACTGCCTTTCACCAGCCGATGGTGTCGAACTGGGACAATTACCCGACCTGGCTTGCGCAGGGCGCAGAGGAGGCCCCGCAGCGCGCGAACCGCATCTGGAAAGACTTGCTGTCGTGTTACGAACCGCCGCCCCTGGACGCAGGTCTCCACGAGGCGCTGGAAGATTTCGTCGCCAGGCGCAAGGCTGAGGGCGGAGCGCCGGCGAACTGATGGCCCGCTTTTCCCGCCTTTCCAGTGAGGACCGTCGCGCGCAACTGATGGATGTCGCGCTGACGGGTCTTGCAAAAGGCGGCATTCAGGACTTCACGGTAGACAAGATCTGTCTAGCGGCAGGGGTGTCACGCGGGCTGATCCTGCACCACTTCGGGTCGATGGGCGGGATGCTTGCCGCCGTCTATTCCAGACTTTATCGCGATACGACGCCGGATATTTCCGCACTTCCTGTCGAGACCCGGCTTGAAGTGCTGGTTGAAGGCGTCTTTGCGCCAAAGGCCTTCAATCGCGACACGCTCAATGCATGGGTGGCGCTTTGGGGGCAGATTTCCAATACCCCTGCCCTGCGCGATGCACATCGGCGGCAGTATCGGGCCTACCTCGACGACGTGACCGCGGCGATTGAGGCCATGATACCTGCGTCGGGGCAAGGCAAAGCGGCCCGCCCACTTGCCATATCTTTGATTTGCCTGATCGACGGCCTCTGCCTGCAACACTGTCTTGACCCCGAGAGCGTGACGGGTGAGGCCGCGGCGGACGCCTGCCGCGCCTTCCTTGCCCCGCACCTGTCCTGATTACCCTGCCCCAAGTTTCGCGCAAGCTTGCAAAGCGCCTGCAGCTCAACCTCGATTACACCGAAGCCATTGGTCGCGTCATACTCTGCCATCGGGTCCCGTCCTGTCGAAGACCCGGTCGCTACCCTGTCACAGATCGATGCGGGTGATCGGTCAATAAAACCCGTCTGGCCTCGCAAATCCGGTAGGGGCAGGAGTTCGGTGGTTAGGCCGTTAGACCTTGTGCATACTCTTCCAGCTGGGTGATCACGGTGCCCCAACCATCGTAAAAGCCCATGTCCTGGTGCGCCTTTGCCATTTCCTGATTGCGGTGACGCGCGATTGCGGTGTACCTGGTGCGCCCGTTTCCAATATCTTCGAAATGGATGATCGCGGTCATGAACGGGTCGGGCTTGGGCTTCCAACCGGCAGTGTAAGCATCCGTGAACACAAGTTTTTCGTTCGGAATGACCTCAAGATAGACCCCGTTGTTTTCCATCTCGTTACCGTCGACGTTGAACGTCGTGTTGCAGGCCCCGCCGACCCGCACGTCCAGCTCGCAGGACGAGACCGTGTGCGGCTTTGGCACAAACCAGTGGATCAGATGCTCGGGCGTGGTCCAGCACATGTAAAGAACCTCGCGCGGGGCTTTCACCTCGCGGGTGATCACCAGGTCGAGGGTGGGGTCAAGATCGGGGGTCATTTCTCACGTTCCTTCATCAGGGTCATCACATAGTCGTCCAGCCGATCCAGTCGTGCGTCCCAGACCTTGCGCTGGTCGTCCAGCCAGTCGGTCATCGGTTGCAGTGCCTTGGGCTGGAAGGCGCAGGACCGCACCCGGCCATCCTTTTGGGTTGCGACCAGCCCCGCTGCTTGCAGCACCGACAGATGCCGCAGAATTGTGGGCAGCCTGAATCCCGAGGGCCCGGCCAGTTCGGTGACTGGGGCCGGCCCCTGCGCCAACCGGTTCAGCATCATGCGCCGGGTTGGGTCCGACAGAGCGTGAAACAGCAGGTCGAGGTGGGGATCATGCTTAGCCATGAGGCTAACTATACGCACATTTCACAGTTTGGGAAGGGAAAACATAGCCAGTTGGCAAAGCTTTCGCTTTCTTGATTCTGCGACAAGTGATTGTCCTGCGCGCTTGAAATTGAAACGCTGCTTTCCTTGCTGTCCACCGGCCCCCTCGCCTATTGTGTGCCACAGCATACAGGCGGCCGACCGGCCTAGCGGAGGACATGCGATGACCGAACGTCTTGACCGGGCGGGGCTTCAGGTGGACGCGGTGCTTGCCCGCTTTGTCGAAAGCGAGGCCCTCCCTGGCACGGGTGTTGAGGCCGAAGCATTTTGGTCCGGCTTTGCGGGACTTCTTGCCCAGTTCGCGCCGAAGAACCGGGAGCTTCTGGCCAAACGGGAAACGTTGCAGGGACAGATTGACGCTTGGCACATCGCCCGTCGCGGCCAGCCGCATGACCACCCGGCCTACAAGGCGTTCCTGGCAGAGATCGGCTACCTTCTGCCCGAAGGACCGGCGTTCACGATCAAGACAACCAACGTTGACCTCGAAATTGCCAGCGTCCCCGGACCCCAACTGGTGGTTCCGGTGACGAACGCGCGCTATGCGTTGAATGCCGCGAATGCCCGGTGGGGAAGCCTGTACGACTGTCTTTATGGCACCGACGCAATGGGTTGCGCGCCCCCGTTGGGTGGGTATGAACGGGGCCGGGGCGCTCGGGTGATTGCCCGGGCACGAGTGTTTCTGGACGAGGCGTTTCCGATAGTCGGGACCAGCCATGCAGACGTTCGACGCTACGCTGTGAAGGACGGAGCGTTGCTGGTCGACGATCTGCCGTTGGTGCAGCCGGAGAAGTTCGCGGGCTACCGGGGCAATTCGAAGGCACCGGATGCGGTGCTTCTGCGCAACAACGGCCTGCATGTCGAGCTGGTGTTTGACCGCGCGCATTTCATCGGTTCGCGCGATCAGGCGCTGCTGGCGGATGTGCAGCTGGAAAGCGCGCTGACGGCAATCATGGACTGCGAGGATTCGGTCGCTTGCGTGGATGCCGAAGACAAGGTCGGGGCCTATCGAAACTGGTTGGGGCTGATGCAGAGCACCCTGTCCGAAGTGTTCGACAAGGGCGGCCGCAAAGTCGAGCGGCGGCTGGCGGCGGATCGCGAGTATCTTGACCCGAACGGCAGCCCCTTCACCCTGAAGGGCCGGGCGCTGATGTGGATCCGCAATGTCGGCCACCTGATGACCAACCCGGCGATCTTGCTGCCGGACGGCTCGGAGGTGCCCGAAGGCCTGATGGATGCGATGGTGACGGTGGCGATTGCCCTGCACGATCTGAAGAAGACCGAGGGGATACGGAACTCGGTCTTGGGGTCGGTCTATGTGGTGAAGCCCAAGATGCACGGGCCGGAAGAAGTGGCCTTTGCGGATGCCGTGATGGCCCGGGTGGAGGCGGTGCTGGGGCTGCCTGCGAACACGGTGAAGCTGGGGATCATGGATGAGGAACGGCGGACGTCGGTCAACCTGAAGGAATGCATCCGGGCGGCGAAGGGGCGGGTAGCCTTCATCAACACCGGCTTCCTGGACCGGACCGGGGACGAGATCCACACCTCGATGGAGGCGGGGGCGTTCAGCCGGAAGGACTTCATCAAGCGGAAGTCCTGGATCACGGCCTATGAGGCGCTGAACGTCGACATCGGGCTGGAGTGCGGGTTGTCGGGGCGGGCCCAGATCGGCAAGGGGATGTGGGCGATGCCGGACCTGATGGCGGCAATGCTGGACGACAAGATCGCCCATCCCCGCGCGGGGGCGAACACGGCCTGGGTGCCCTCGCCCACCGCGGCCACTCTGCATGCCCTCCACTATCACAAGGTCGATGTTTTCGCGGTGCAGGCGCGGCTGGCCAAGGGGGGGCGGCGGGCGCATGTGGACGGGATTCTGGATATCCCGCTGGCGAGCTTTCAGGCATGGAACCGGGCGCAGGTGCTGCGGGAGGTCGAAAACAACACGCAGGGAATCCTGGGGTACGTGGTGCGCTGGATCGATCAGGGGGTGGGCTGTTCGAAGGTGCCGGACGTGAACGATGTCGGGTTGATGGAGGACCGGGCAACTTGCCGGATCTCGGCCCAGCATGTCGCGAACTGGCTGCATCATGGGGTGGTCAGCGAGGCCGAGGTGAGGGAGGCGATGCGGAAGATGGCGGCGGTGGTGGACCGGCAGAATGCGGGCGATCCCCTGTATCGGCCCATGGCTCCCTCATTCCAAGGGGCGGCGTTTCAGGCGGCCAGCGATCTGGTCTTCAAGGGGCGGGAGCAGCCTTCGGGGTACACTGAACCCCTGCTCCACGCTTGGCGGCTGCGGGTCAAGGGGGGAGAAGTGTCCACGGTGGACATTCCTGATTAATCGTTTGTATTCAATGGGTTGTTCGCGGGCGTTAGGGGTTTCTTAACCTGTGGCCACAGCGCCGTCCGGGGCGGCTTGCAAGGGGAGCGCTGACGCGCGAAGACGTTGGGTCTCGCCTCTGGCGCCAGCGCCAACCAGCTTAGGCATTGGGGGTTTTCCACCCCCAAACCCCCGAGAGTATTTGCGAAAAGAGCAACTGAAGGAAAGAGACCGGGTGTGAAACAAGCTGAGTGATTTCCTGCATCCTACAGCTTCGGTCCGGGTGGGTAGGCAGCACCCCAGACCTTCGCCGCATCGCGCGCGAGCGTCTTTGCCTCGGCGCGCGTCAGCCGGGCGCGCGCGGCCGCTGGGCAGCCGGTCTCGCGCAGGGCCTTGTGCCAGATGCGCAGAACCGAGGCAGCACTCCAGGGAAGTGCCGCCCCGGCGGCCCAGGCCCGCAGGTCGGGCGGAAGCCGATCATAGGCGGCCATGGGATTGGTCTTGCGCCAGCGGGCGCGGGGCGAGGTGAGGTTGCGGTTCATACCGCTTTCCGCGTCCAGCCCGGGAAGGGATCGGAGAGGCCGGTCCAGGCCCCGGGCGTGAAGGCTTTTGCCGGGACGAGGGCCGCGTCCAGCCGGGCGCGCAGGGCGGCCTCATTCATGCCGCTGCCGATGAAGACAATCTCTTGCCGTCGGTCGCCCCAAGGGTCCAGCCATTTCGCGGCCACCTCGGCCGACGCGTCGGGGTGCGTGGGCCAGCGGTGGCGGGGCACGCTTGCCCACCAGCCGCCCAGCGGTGTGACCGAGGACACAGCGCCCGCAAGGCTGAATTCGGCCACCCAGTTCGGCCGGGTCGCGAGCCAGAAATGCCCCTTGGCGCGGATCACGCCGGGCAGGTCGCCGTTCAGAAGCGCATGGATGCGCCCTGGATGGAACGGGGCACGGGCGCGGTAGACGAAGGAGGTGATCCCATATTCTTCGGTCTCGGGGGTGTGGTGGGCGAAGCCGTAAAGCTCTTTCGCCCAGAGGGGATGTTCGGAGGCGCGTTCAAAGTCGAAAAGGCCGGTGTTGAAGATTTCGTCCGGATCGACGCAGGAGTGGTCGGTCTCGATCAGGCGGGCGTCGGGGTTCAGGGCCTTGATGATCTTGCGGGCGGCACCCGCCCGGTCTGGCCCCGCATCGCCGACCTTGTTCAGGATCACCACATCGGCGAATTCGATCTGGTCGGTCAGAAGGGTGACCAGCGTGCGGGTGTCCCCCTCACCCAGGGATTCGCCCCGGTCGGCAAGAAAGTCGTGACTGGAAAAGTCGCGCAGAAGGTTGATCGCGTCGACCACCGTGACCATCGTGTCCAGCCGCGCGACATCGGCCAGGCTTTTACCTGCCTCGTCACGGAAATCGAAGGTCGCGGCCACCGGCATCGGTTCGGCAATGCCGGTGGATTCGATCATCAGATAGTCAAACCGCCCTTCTGCCGCCAGACGCCGCACTTCGACCAGAAGATCATCCCGCAGAGTGCAGCAGATGCAGCCATTGGTCATTTCGACCAGTTTTTCGTCGGCACGGGAAAGCTCGGTGCCTTCGCGGATCAGGTCGGCGTCGATGTTCACCTCGGACATGTCATTGACGATGACTGCGACGCGGCGGCCGTCGCGATTGTTCAGGACATGGTTCAGAAGCGTGGTCTTGCCCGCCCCGAGGAAGCCGGAGAGGACAGTGACGGGAAGGCGGGTATCGGGAAGATGTGTATCGGGCATGGCGTCCTCACGTTATGTTATACTATAACATAATGGGACGAAGGGCGGCATGCAAGTGGGGGGGAGCCGGTTGCCGCGTGCCGGGCCCCCTGCCCTAGCCGATGTCGAGCGCGATGGCGTGGATGCGCTGATTGAGGTCGCCGAGCGCCTGATGCACAGCGCGGTGGCGGGCGACGCGGGATATCGGCGCGAAGGCCTCGGCCCGGATCGTGATGTGGAAATGGCTGGAACCGGACCCGTCATCCCCCGCGTGACCTGCGTGCTTGTGGCTTTCGTTCACCACCTCCAGCACCGTGGGGTGAAAGGTGGCGGTCAGGCGATCCTCGATCTCATCTTTCACGGCCATGTCAGTCCAGCCCCCTTCTCTCTGCCGGGAAAAGCCCTAAACTTGTGGCCCCGAGTCGGAAAGGCCCTTTCGCATGTCCAGTCGTCCGCCCTTCGAATTCAACCTCAGCGCCGCAGCTGACAAGAAGCGCAAGAAAACCGGGCGGCGGGGGATGTCCGGAGCGTTCGACACCGCTGACAAGCCTTGCGATTATCCGGGTTGCAAGCTGAAGGCGGCGTTCCGGGCGCCGAAATCGCCGGACCTGCTGGATGAGTTCTTCTGGTTCTGCAAGGACCATATCCGCGAGTACAATCTGAAATGGAACTTCTTTCAGGGCACCACGGACGAAGAGTTTCAGAAGTTTCTGGACAAAGACCGGGTGTGGGAGCGCGAGACCAAACCGTTCAGCCGGTTGGGCGACGGCAACGCCTGGGCGCGGCTTGGAGTGAACGACCCGATGTCGCTTCTGGGAACCAATGCCACGCAGAACCCCGGAAAGCCTGCGTCCACAGCGACGCGAAAGCTGCCGCCGACCGAGCGCAAGGCGGTCGAAATCCTGGATGCCCGAGACACCTGGACGAAGACCGAGATTCGCAAGCAATACAAGACCTTGGTCAAGGACCTGCATCCCGACATGAACGGCGGCGACCGACGCGATGAAGAGCGCTTGCAGGAGGTGGTCTGGGCGTGGGACCAGTTGAAGGATAGCCGGTTCTTCCGGGAATGAGGTATTAGAGTTTGTCTGACGCTGACGGAAGCGCCAGCCAGACTCCAACTTCTTGATGGTCGCCTGTCTTTCGCCAAAACCGGAGTCCACTTTTGTCGGACAGGCTTTAGGCAGGCTTGAACGCCAGCGCCACCCCGTTCATGCAGTAGCGCAGGCCGGTGGGCGCAGGGCCGTCGTCGAAGACATGGCCGAAGTGGCCGCCGCAACGGCGGCAGTGAACCTCGGTCCGGTCGCCGAAGATGCCGCCGTCGTCCCGGGTGGCGATGGCGTTCGGGAGCGGGTCCCAGAACGAGGGCCAGCCGGTACCGCTGTCAAATTTCGTGTCGGATGCGAAGGCAGCGAGATCGCAGCCAGCACAGTGGTAGGTGCCCGCGCGTTTTTCGGCGTCAAGGCGGCTGGTGCCGGGGCGTTCGGTGGCCTCTTCCCGCAGGACGCGGTAGGCAAGGTCCGAGAGGCGCTCGCGCCATTCGGCTTCGGTCAAGGCGACCTCGAAGGTTTCAGCCCGGGCCGCAAGGGGGGCCATTGGTGCCGCGAAGGCGGCGGCGGTGGACAACATGAACAGGCGACGGTGCATCGGATGATCCTCTTTTCCGGCAGGGTATGCCGGGATCTACGGGGGCACGAAGCGGGAAGTTGCGCGGTCACGCGATTGGGAAGCGGCCCTTCCCCTTGAACCCCCCGGCGTTATGTTCCAAGGATGGCCGGGTCACGCGCACTGGGGCGCGGGCGGCGAAGGACGGGTTATGGCGATGCTGGATCAGGTGCAGAAACCGACCGAGGAAATCTCGGTCCGCGATGTTTTCGGGATCGACACCGACATGCGGGTCAAGGGTTTCGCCGAGCGCACCGACCGGGTGCCGGAGATCGACACGACCTACAAGTTCGACCCGGACACGACTTTGGCGATTCTGGCCGGGTTTGCCTATAACCGGCGGGTGATGATCCAGGG
>JANMGI010000546.1:0-1644 GCA_031374565.1 Paracoccaceae bacterium
GCTTAGCTGCGACAGGGCGATGACCGGGATGTCCAGCTCTTTGGCGATTGCCTTCAGGCCTTGAGTGATTTCGGACACTTCCTGCACCCGGTTTTCTTTCGAGGTGCCCTTCAGCAGCTGAAGGTAGTCGATGATCAGCACATCCAGCCCGTGCGTCCGCTTCAGCCGGCGGGCGCGGGCGGCGACCTGGCTGATCGGCAGGGCAGGGGTGTCGTCGATGTAAAGCGGGCAGGCTTCCAGCGCCTTCGCAGCCTCGACGAAACGGCGGAACTCCTGTTCGGTCATGTCCCCGCGCCGGATCTGTTCGGACGGCACTTCCGAGGCTTCCGAAAGGATCCGAGCGGCCAGCTGTTCGGCGGACATTTCCAGCGAAAAGAACCCGACCACCCCGCCCTCGACCGACCCTTCGGTCCCGTCCGGCAGGCGCCCCCGCTTGTGGGCCTTGGCGATGTTGAAGGCGATGTTGGTGGCAAGCGAGGTCTTGCCCATCGACGGACGCCCCGCAAGGATCAGAAGGTCCGACGGGTGCAACCCCCCCAGCTTCTTGTCCAGATCGATCAGGTTGGTGGCAATCCCGGCCATGCCCCCATCGCGCTGGTAGGCGGCGTTGGCCATGTTGACCGCGTCGGTTACCGCCTTGAGAAAGCTTTGAAATCCGCGTTCGGCGACACCCTGTTCGCCCAGCTTGTAAAGCCGCTGTTCGGCCTCGATGATCTGGTCTTTGGGCTCAGACGCGATCTCGACCTTGGCGGCCATGGCGGCGATATCGCGGCCCAGCTGGATCAGTTCGCGGCGCACGGACAGGTCGTAGATCATCTGCGCATAGTCGCGCGCGGCATAGGCGGAAATCGCAGCCCCGGCGAGGCGGACCAGATAGGCCGGACCGCCAAGCTCTTTCAGACCCTGATCATCCTCCAGAAACGCCTTCAGCGTCACGGGTGAGGCGAGGGCGTTTTTCTGGATACGCGCCGCTGCAATCTCGAAGATGCGCTGATGGACCGGGTCAAAGAAATGCTCGGCTTTGACCAGCGACGAGATACGGTCGAAGACGTCGTTGTTGGTCAGGATCGCGCCCAGAAGCTGCTGTTCGGCTTCAATATTGTGCGGCAGAACCTCGCTTTCGGGTGCGGCTTGCGCCGGGACCATAGGACGAAGTGCGGTGATTTCTGTCATGTCTGCCTCCTGCCGTCGTCTTCTCTGCCCTATCCGGCGGGGTCCCGGCAATCCCGGAACAACCCTGTGGACAACGCGGGGCGACTCGCTTTTTGTTGGGTGTGCCGCGGGTCAGCCTACCACATTTCGCAAAGCCCTTGTGGGCAGATCGAGTCGATCCGACCTGTCCCCAGAACCGCCCACAGACTTGCCCACCGAATTCCGCGAGGCGGGCCGGAAATCAGGCAGGTTTCCGCACGTCCTGCCAGGCGCGAGGGGCTTTGAGGAAGCTTTCGACCTCGGCCAGTGTGGCTGCATCGAACGACCCCTGCGCCCGCGCCTCGGCCAGCACGTCCCACCAGGTGCAAAGATGGTGCAGCCTCACTCCGTGCGCGCCAAGCTTTGCCTCGGTGTCCGGGAAAATGCCGTAGTAGAAGATCACCGCCGTATGGCCGCAGACAGCCCCGGTTTCGCGGATCGCGTCGACGAAGG
>JANMGI010000569.1:0-11754 GCA_031374565.1 Paracoccaceae bacterium
GGGGCCTCTTCGTCGGACGAAATGGGCCGGACGGCTCCGGCAGTGTTGTCTTGGATCGGAAGCGGGTTATAGACGCACCCTTCTGCGGCACAATCGGGAAAATTGCGACATTTCCCGGAAGGTCGCGAAAGCGTGGGAGGATGACCGCCCGGATGCGTCTCTATGCCCCTTTCTTGAGCGGGGTGAAACGACTATGTCCAGCCTCGGATCGGCGCAGGATGCAGCGGGCGGAGAGGCTGAGGCAGGCATGACAGGCTGGGAATTCTGGGCAATGGCCTGTGCTTTGTCGGGTGCTGTGGTGGCGGTGCTTGCGGCTGCCCTGCGCCGGGCACCGACAGGCGGGACCGAAGCCGCCGAGGCCGACCTCGCCGTCTACAGGGACCAGCTGGCCGAAATCGGGCGCGACCTGACACGCGGAACCATCGGCAGCGAGGACGCAGCGCGCCTGCGGTCGGAAATCGGCAAGCGCGTGATCGAAGCCGACCGGGGGCGGGGGGCAGGCCCGGTGCTTGAGGGCGGTACCCGATCAGGAATATCGGCATGGCTGGTCTTGATCCTGATGCTGCCGGGGGCGCTGGCGCTGTACTGGTGGCTTGGCGCTCCGGGGTATCCGGACATGGCGCTGGTCCCGCGGCTGGAAGCGCTGGATGCGGGGATTGCCGCGCGTTCAAGTCAGGATGCCGAGCTGAACCGGTTAGGCAAGCCGCGTGATCCAGCAAAGGACGTGGCATTGGCGTCAGAGCTTGCCAAGCTGAGCGATCCTGCCGTTTTGCAGGAAAGGTTCCGCACGGCGTTTGAGGCGGGCGACACGCAGGCAGCTGTCCGTGTGCAGGAACGGTTGCTGACCTTGCGCGGAAAGGCCGCGTCGTCGAACGACCATGCCAACTTGGCGCTGGCGCTGGTGGCCGAAGCGCAAGGCTATGTTTCACCGGAAGCCGAGACCGAATTGCGCGCCAGCCTTCAACGCGAAATGGGCAACGAGCTTGCGCGCTATCTGGTGGGTGAGATGTTCCTGCAAGGGGGCCGCTACGATCAGGCCTTCCGGTTCTGGCGCCCGCTGGCCGAAGCTGGCTCGCCAAGGTCGCCCTGGGTCGCGTCGATCCGCGAGCGTATCGTGCAGGTCGCCGAACTGGCGGGCGTTCGCTATGCGCTGCCGGAAGCATCCGGTCCGTCTGCCGGTGATGTTGCTGCGGCAGGGGACATGAGCCCCGAAGAGCGCCAAACGATGATCGAAGGCATGGTCGCCCAGTTGTCGGACCGGCTGGCCACCGATGGTGGCACGGTCGAAGACTGGAACCGGCTGATCCGGTCGCTTGCGGTGCTGGAACGGCTGCCGGACGCGCAGAAGATCTACGATGAGGCGAAGGGCAAGTTCCAGGGCCAGCCGGCAGAGTTGTCCTTCCTGCGACTGGCTGCGGTGGAAAGCGGGCTTGATCCATGATCTGCGACACAATCGAAGCGTTCATCGCCGCCTTGCCCGCGAACCGGGCGATTGCCGGTCTGGACCTTGGAGACAAGACCATCGGTGTAGCCCTCTCTGACCTGCGGCGGCAGGTATCGACGCCCATCGAAGTGATCCGGCGCGAAAAGTTCACTCTGGACGCCGCAAAGCTTCTGGCGCTGCTGGACACGCGGGGAGCGTCCGGAATCGTGCTGGGCCTGCCGTTGAACATGGATGGGTCGTCAGGCCCAAGGGTTCAGGCAACGCAGGCTTTTGCGCGCAACCTGGAGAAGCTCAGTGCCCTTCCGATCTGCTACTGGGATGAGCGTCTGTCCACCGTTGCGGCGGAAAGGGCACTCCTTGAGGCGGATACGTCAAGAAAACGTCGCAAAGAGGTGATCGATCAGGTAGCGGCAGGCTATATCCTGCAAGGCGCGCTGGACCGGATGGCGCATATCGGGCGGAGTGAGCTTTCGTGAAGGACGATGTCTGGAAGCGTGACGAGATCGCAAGCCCGTGCGTCAAGCTGTGCGTCGTGCATCCCGAGGCACGGATTTGCGTCGGCTGTTTTCGGTCCATCGACGAGATTTCCGGCTGGTCACGCATGACGCATGAAGAGCGGGCGGCGGTGATGGCAGACCTGCCAGCGCGTGCGCCCACGCTGACCAAGCGGCGCGGCGGGCGGATGGGGCGGCTGGAACGATAGTCAAATTGAGTGCCTGACGGCACGTTGGCTTTGGTCGCCTGCGCGGGACTGCGCCCGCTAGGCTCTGAATGGGGGCAGTCTGCCCCCAAACCCCCCGAGAGTATTTCAAAAAGAGCAATTCAGGGATTCGTGAGCCAGTCCTTCACGCTGGTCAGCTGCGGGCGCAGGTAGGCGATCATCCGGCCTTCGGGCGGGGCAGCGACACCGGGTTTCCAAGGGGCAACGCCGTGCAGGGTGAGGCGGTGGAGGAGCGTCGCCTCGCCTTGCGTGACCGGCACCTCGATACGCGGGCAGGTGTCGAACACCTGTTTGCGCGCCCGCTGGTAGGCTTCGGTGATGTCGATGTCGCCCCAGGTTTCCGGCGGGTGTGGTGTCAACGCGACCAGAAGCGCCACGCGGAGGATCTCATGGCTGCCCTCCCAGACGGTCAGGGGCGCGGCGGTGGTGTCGTTGAGAGGCAGGCCGAGGATCCAGGCGTGTGGCTCTTTCACCATCCGCCGCTTGTCGGAGCCAATGGGGAGAAGGCCGTCAAGGTGGGCAGCATCGCGGTCGCGGCGGTAGGCGAAGGCGGCAGGGGTTTCATCGGGCGAGGGTTGGGGGTAGCCCGGGCGGATCACGGAAAGCTGGGCCTTGTGCAGGGGTTCGGGGGAAAGTGGCAGCGATTGCCACGGAAACGGCGTTCCGGAGATCCCCCCCTCTGGACTGTTGGGAAGGGCATCCACGCCGACAAACCAGGTTCTACCGCAGCGCCAAGGCTCGGTCGTGGTGGAAAGGGTGTCGAGTGCGGCAATGCGGGCAGCTTCGGCCCATTCGGCGATCAACGGGTCCGGGCCGATCCTTTGCCAGCCTGCCGTCACCATCCCAGAACTTTTCGAAGCATGTTGAGGGCGACAAATGTCAGGAACACTGCGAAGACCCGCTTCAGAGGCCTGGGGTTCATGGCATGGGCAAGGCGGACACCCAGCGGCGTGGTCAGAAGGGTGGTGCCGATGACCACAAGGAATGCGGGAAGGTTGACCGCCCCGACGGTCCAGGGTGGGGCGTTGGCGATGGGGAGGAAAAGGAAGCCAAGCACCGAAGGCACTGCAATCAGCACGCCGAAACCCGAAGCGGTGGCCACCGCGCGGTGGATCGGCATGGCATAAAGCGTCATCAGGGGCACGCCGAAGGTGCCACCTCCGATCCCCATCATGGCGGAGAAGAAGCCCACGGCCCCGGCAAGGGCACTGCGCGCAGGTTCGCCCGGCATCGCGTCGCCCAGCCTCCAACCGTCGCGACCGAAAGCCATCCAGAGGCCGGCAAGGCCTGCCAATGCGCCAAACACTGCTTGCAGGGTGACCGATGACACCCGTCCGGCGACGTAGGTCCCGATGGCAGCGGCGATGACAAGGGCGGGTCCCCAGGTCTTCAGGACCTCCCACTCGACCGCGCCTTTGCGGTTGTGGGCCGAGACCGACCGCAGCGAGGTGATGACGATGGTGGCCATCGAGGTCGCGACGCAGACCTGCATCAACTGGTCGCCACCGAAGCCAAGATGTCCGAAGGCGTAAAAGAAGGCCGGCACAAGCACGATACCGCCACCAACGCCGAGCAGCCCACCAACCACGCCTGCGATGGCGCCGATCACCAGAAGGACGGCAAGCATGGGAAGGAAAGCGGCAAGATCCGGCATGGCAAACCCTTGGATATGGTCATCGACATAGCCGCTTGTGATGCGGGTTGCCAGTGTCCGAGGGGCTGGCAAAGTGCAACAGGTGACGGGAACCGATGCCGGACCAGCGGCGTTCAGACATCTGACGTTTGCCGGTCATGGACGGAGAAAGGGGACTGGCCATTCTGGATACCAAATGGTATGCACCGGCCCAGGGTGCGCGATTGGGCCAGTTCGGCCTGCACCGATCCCATCTTTCCCGAAGGTTATCCCATGTCAGACCGTATACTGCGCCCTGCGCTTGTGCTGGGGCTTTTGTCAGCGATCGGCCCTTTCGCCATCGACATGTACCTGCCTGCAATGCCCGAGATCGGCGCAGGCCTTGGCACGACAATCCAGGCCATGCAGGGCACCATCGTGGCCTATTTCATCGCCTTTGGTCTTGCCCAACTGATTTACGGCCCCTGGGCTGACAGATCGGGGCGCAAGCCGCCACTGTATGCGGGCATTGCGGTGTTCATGGTCGGGTCGGTTGTCTGTACTTTTGCCCCGACCATCGAGTGGTTGATGGTTGGTCGTGCGATCCAGGGTCTTGGCGGCGCGGCACTCATGGTGGTGCCGCGCGCAATCATTCGCGATCTCTATACCGGGCCGGACGCGACGCGGCTGATGGCGGCGGTGATGATGGTCATCTCGGTTTCGCCGATGCTGGCACCACTGGCAGGATCGGGACTGATGGTAGTTTTTGGCTGGCGGTCTATCTTTGGCGCACTTGTTGTGGCGGCGGTTGCAAGCCTGACCATCCTGACGCTGTTCCAGCCCGAGACGTTGCGTGAGGCAGACCGGCAACCGTTCAATCTGGCTGCGATGCGGCGGGGCGCGGTCACACTTTTCACCGATCCCCTGTTCATGGGTCTGACCTTCCTGGGCGGGTTCGGGATGGCAAGCTTCTTCGTCTTCATCGCCAGTGCAAGCTTCGTCTACACCGGCACCTTCGGGCTGTCCCCCACCGGGTTCTCACTGGCCTTTGCGGTCAATGCCATCGGGTTCTTCGGGGCCTCGCAAGTGGCGGGGCCGCTTGGGCTACGCTACGGCGCACCGAAGGTCATGGCCTGGGCTTCGGCGGGTTTTGCTTTCTTCACCGTCCTTTTGTTCGCGTTGGCGCTGGCGGGAATCGTCAGCCTGTGGCTGTGCATGGCTGGCCTCTTTTTGGCCAACGCCTGCCTGGGCCTGATCATTCCGACGGCGATGGTGGTGGCGCTGGACGAACATGGCGACATCGCGGGTCTTGCATCGTCACTGGGGGGAACGCTGCAGATGCTGGCGGGCGGGCTGATGATCGTGGCGGTGGGGCCGTTCTTTGACGGAACGGCAGTCCCGATGCTGGGGGCGATTGCGCTTTGCGGTGTGCTGGTGCTGGCGCTGTCGCGGTTGGTGCGGTCGCGTCAGGCAGGTGCGGTCGCCTGAAGTTCGGCGAGCGCACGGTCGATCACGTCGAGGCCCGCACCGCTTCGCGAGGCGTTCTCGGACAGGACCCGGCGCCATCCACGCGCGCCCGGTTTCCCTGTGAACAGGCCAAGCATGTGTCGGGTGATCTGGTGCAGCCTACCGCCTTGGGCAAGGTGATCGGCGATATAGGGGCGCATGGCATCGACAACAGCGATGCGGTCGGGGGCAAAACTGTCACCCCAAAGCGCATCGGCCCCGATCAGGACCGAGGCCGGGTCGTGGTAGGCCGCGCGCCCCAGCATCACACCATCAAGGCCCTGCTCCAGCAGGGTTTTCGCCTGCTCAAGCGAGGTGATGCCGCCGTTGATTGAGAGGGTCAGTTCCGGGAACCGCCGCTTCATCCGGACCACGAGATCATGGTCAAGCGGCGGAATCTCGCGGTTTTCCTTCGGCGACAGGCCCTGCAGCCAGGCCTTGCGGGCGTGGATGATGACATGGCGCACCCCTGCCCCGGCCAAAGTCTCGATGAAGGCGGGAAGGGTGGTTTCAGGGTCCTGATCATCCACGCCAATGCGGCATTTGACGGTGACTGGCGCGTCGGTTTCGCCTTGCATAGCGCGGACGCATTCGGCCACCAGTTCGGGGCGTTCCATCAGGACAGCGCCGAAGCAGCCGGATTGAACCCGGTCCGAGGGGCAACCGCAGTTCAGGTTGATCTCGTCATACGCCCAGGGCTGAGCAATCCGGACGGCCAGGGCAAGTTCAGCCGGATCGGAGCCGCCAAGTTGCAGGGCGACGGGATGTTCCTGCGGCGAATAGTCCAGAAGTCGCGGCTTCGGCCCGTGCACGATGGCGGGGGCGGTGACCATCTCTGTGTAAAGCATCGCCCGTCGCGTCATCTGCCGGTGAAAGACACGGCAGTGGCGGTCGGTCCAGTCCATCATGGGGGCGACGGAGAGGCGGTGGGCGGCTTGCACGGTCATCGGCGGCGTATGGCACAGGTGGTGGGGGTTTTCCACCCAGGGCGGGTGCGGGTCAGCTGGGTGGCAGGATCAGCACGGCGCGGAAGTCGTTGACGTTGGTCAGTGTGGGGCCGGTGATGACCTGTGACCCGGCGCGGGCAAAGTAGCTGTGGGCGTCGTTACGGCCAAGGGCTTCGGCGGCGCCGGGGGTTTTGAGCGTGTCGGGAGAGATGATGGCACCGGCCACTTCGGCTGCACCATCGACTCCATCGGTATCGCAGGCGATGGCGTGGATTTTCGGGTGGCCGTTCAGGGCAAGTGCCAAGGCAAGACAGAATTCGGCATTCGGGCCGCCGATGCCATCGCCAGTGCGGGTGACAGTCAGCTCACCACCGGAGAGAAGGAGGACGGGCTTGTCGCCGGGCTCCAATGTGGCGGCAATTTTGCTGGCCATGGTGGCCTGATCGCGGCCAATGTCGCGCGCTTCGCCTTCAAGGCTATCGCCAAGGAACCGGACCTCGGCGAAGGGTTCTGCAAGCGCGGCAGCGGCAGCAAGGGACTGGGCCGGAGCGGCATAGATGACGTTTTCAGTACGCGACAGGCGGGGGTCACCGGTGGCGATGACGCCTGAGCTGTTCAGGGCGGCAAGAGCAGTTGCCGGGACAGGGATGTTCCATCTGGCAAGGATGGCGCGGACGTCATCGGGGGTGGTCGCGTCGCCCACGGTGGGACCTGAGCCTATGAATGCGGGATCGTCGCCTGGCACATCAGAGATCATCAGGGTGTGAAGCCGCGCGGGATAGCTGGCAGCGGCAAGCTGGCCGCCTTTCACGCGGGACAGGTGCTTGCGAACGGTGTTCATCGCCGAAATCGGCGCGCCGGAGGCCAGAAGAGCGGCGTTCACCTCTTGTTTTTCGGCCAGCGTCATGCCTGCGGCGGGGGCGCAAAGAAGCGCTGACGCCCCACCGGAAATCAGGGCGAGAACAGTGTCGGCTTCGGAAAGGCCGCGCAGAAGGGCCAGCATCCGGGCCGTCGCATCGACCCCGGCCTGATCGGGGACGGGATGCGCGGCTTCGACGATTTCGATGCCCCGGCAGGGGCGGGCGTAGCCGTAACGGGTGATGACGAGACCTTCGCAGGGGCCCCATGCAGCCTCGACCGCTTCGGCCATGCGGGCAGAAGCTTTGCCCGCGCCAATGACGATGAGCCTGCCCTTCGGGCGTTCTGGCAGAAAGACAGCCAGGGACCGCATCGGGTCGGCAACTTCGACGGCGCGGTCGAAAAGCTGGCGCAGAAAGCTCACGGGGTCTGGGATCATGTGGCTTGGCTCGAAGCACGGGGGATCAAGGCGACGGGTGTCGCGGTTACTGCGGCGGGTCGCCTATCGTCTTCCAGCCATGTCAGCACGGTTTCTGCCATCTGACGCCCAAAGCCGGCGATGTCGCAGCGGACCGACGAGAGTGACGGGAAAACCTGGGCGCAATCCTCGATGTCGTCGAAGCCGACGATTTTCAGCGAGGTCCCGACCGCACGGCCCATTTCGGCGCAGCCGGAGAGCAGGCCAAGCGCGGTCAGGTCGTTGAAACAAAGAACCGCGTCAATGGAAGGGTGGTTCTGCGCCAGACGACGCGCTGCTTCGCGCCCGAAACCGCGGCCGGGGCGCCCCGGAAGGTGAAGCGGGGCCATACCATGCGCGGCAAGAGTATCGCGGTAGCCCGACATGCGCAGCTGCGTGACTGCCCGTCCCTCCAGGCCGCCGACAAAGGCAATCTGACGGGCGCCCTGGGCCAATAGATGCTCGGTCGCGAGGCGCGAGCCCGTTGGGTAATCCGGGGCGGCAAACGGGAAACGATCACTGTCCACAACTTGCCGCAAGACCTGCAGCGCGGGGACATTGGCGCGAGCGATGGAGTCGAACGTCGCGGCTTCATCTCCGTAGGCGGGCGAGACGATAAGGGCCGAGACGCCATGCTCCAGCATCGCGCCGACGACTTGCGCCTGAAGCACGGGATCCTCGTCGGTGTTGGCAAGCACGGTGGCATAACCGCGGGAAGAAAGGGCCATTTGCACGGAGGTGGCAAATTCGGTGAAGAACGGGTTTCGCAAATCATTGATCACCAGCCCGATCAAACCGGCGTTGGCGCTGCGCAAGTTCGCTGCGGCACGATTGTAGACATAGCCGAGTTCGGCCATGGCACGGCGCACATCATCGCGCGTTTCGGCCTTGACCAGCGGACTTTGCTGCAAGACCAGGCTGACAGTGGACTTGGACACTCCAGCCCGGGTCGCCACGTCGATGATCGTTGGCCGTCTGTCCATGGCACCTTAGGTCTGGTCGATCCCGTGCAGGGACAAGAGCGTCCGCATCCGCGCTTCTGCCAGATCGGGGCGGGAAAGCAAGCCTGCGGTGTCGGCAAGGCGGAAGACCTGGGCGTAGTGGGTGATGTCGCGGGCGGACTGGAAGCCTGAGGGCATGATGAAATGCGCCTGGTGCCCGTTCAGCCAGGACAGGAACGCGATGCCAGCCTTGTAAAACCGGGTGGGGGCGCGGAAAATCTCGCGGCTGAGAGGGACTGTCGGGGCGAGAAGGCGGTGGTAGGTCTGGCTGTCGCCCTGCGCAAGGGCCTCCAGCGCCTGCGAAGCGGCTGGGGCGATGGCGGCGAAAATGCCGAGAAGCGCGTGGGAATGGCGGGTCCCGTCGCCTTCGATCAGGGGGGCGTAGTTGAAGTCGTCGCCGGTGTAGAGGCGAACGCCTGCGGGCAGCCGGGCGCGGAAGCTTTCTTCGTGGGCCTGGTCGAGGAGGGAGATCTTGATGCCGTCGACGCGGGCGGGATTTTCTTCGATCAGTGCAAGAACGAAGTCGGAGGCGCGGGCGACGTCGGTGGTGCCCCAGTAACCAGTGAGCATCGGATCAAACATGTCGCCCAGCCAGTGCAGGATCACCGGGTCTTTGGCCCCGTCGATCAGACGGCGGTAGACGTGGTGGTACGTATCCTGCGCAGCGTTGATCGCAGTGAACGCGCGGGAGGCCATCAGAATAAGCTGGCCGCCTGCTGCTTCGATCGCCTCGGCCTGTTCGGTGTAGGCCGCGAGGATAGCGTCGGGGGTGGTAAGGTTTTGCGCGTGGTCGGTCCCGGCCCCGCAGGCGACGCGGGGGCGCATGGGATGGGCCTTGGCAGCGGCCATCGTGCGCTGGATCAGCTCTAGCGCGGTGAGCCAGTCGACCCCCATGCCGCGTTGGGCGGTGTCCATCGCCTCGGCCAGGTGAAGGCCCTGGTCCCAGAGTTGGCTGCGGAAGGCGAGGGTCGCGTCCCAGTCGACGGCCGGCCGGGTGTCCCAGGGGTTTCGTTCGCGCAGGGGGTCGGACACGACGTGGGCGGCGGCAAAGGCGGTGCGGGTCAGGCGCACCTGCGGCGCGCGGGGGAGGAGGGGGGCACCGGTGAGGCGGTAGGGTTCAAAGCGGGCATCGGCGGTGGGGAGGGTCAGCATCAAGCGTCCTCTCGGGAGAGTTTTGAACGGAGCGCTGGCGCGCAAGCTTTTTGTCTCGCCGCTTTGCGTGAAGAACGCAAAGCGGCTCGGACGGCCTCCGGCGGGGATACTTTTACCAATGTGAAAGGCTGAGCGGAGCGGGTCATTTTTCGCTTTCGGGGATGGCCAGATCGAAGACGAGGATGCCGTCGACGCCGCCTTCGGCCGCGGCGACAAGTGCCGCGCCGACCCGCTTGTGGTCAGGGTGGTCCTGGTAGGCGGCGAGGGCCTGCCAGTCGGTGAAGTCGACGGTGAAGCCGTGCAGGTAGCCGCGTTCGATCTTCTCCGGGCTTTCGCTGCGACCGGAAAAGATGGCGAGAATACCGGGGAGTGTCAGCCTGTTAAGTTCGGCGAAGATTGCGCAGATGTGGTCTTCGCTGATCTCGGGCCGGGCTTTGAGAAGGACGATGTGGCGGATCATTCGTGAGCTTTCTTGATCATGTCGGCGGCTTTTTCGGCGATCATGATGGTTGCGGCGTTGGTGTTGGAGGAGACGACGGTGGGCATGATCGAGGCGTCAACGATACGCAGAGCGTCGATGCCGTTGAAGCGGAGTTGCGGGTCGACCACGGCCTCCATGTCCGCGCCCATCCGGCAGGTGCCGGCTGGGTGGTGGTCGGTCTTGGCGTTGCGGCAAGCGTAGGCAATGTAGTCTTCGTCGCTGCGGACATCTGGACCGGGGAGGCGTTCGGCAAGAACGTAGGGCTTGAGGGCGGGCTGGCGCATGATCTCTTGCGCGAGTTTGAGGCCCGTGATCGACATTTCGCGGTCGTAGGGGTCGGCCCAGTAGTTTGGGTCGATCAGGGGTGCGGCTTTCGGGTCTGCGGAGCCGAGGCGCACGGTGCCTCGGCTGCGCGGGCGCAGGAAGGCGGAGTTCAGGGTGACGCCACCTTGCGGCATTGCGGCGACGCCAGCCTCGATGCCGGAGCCGAGGCCGAGGTGGAACTGGATGTCGGGGGAGCGGGCGGAGGGGTCTGCGTACCAGAAGCCGCCTGTCTCGAAGAGGGAGGAAGCGACGGGGCCTTTGCGGGTCAGGAGGTATTGGAGGCCCGCCAGCGCGGACCAGTGCGGTTTGGCGTAGCGGTCGTACGTGTGGGGGCCGATGCATTCGGCGATGACGAAGAGGTCGAGGTGGTCCTGCAGGTTCGCTCCGACTTGCGGGCGGTCCAGGACGATGGGGATGCCGAGGCGCTGGAGGTCGTCCGCCGGGCCGATGCCGGAAAGCTGGAGGAGGCGGGGGGAGCCGATTGCGCCGGAGGAAAGGATGACCTCCATACTGGCGCGAAGGGTGCCTTCGGGGGTCTGGACGCCGACCGCCCTGCCCGCTTCAATGACGATCCGGAGGACCTGCTGGCCGGTCTTGACGGTCAGATTCGGGCGATTGAGCGCGGGCTTCAGGAAGGCCGTGGCAGTAGAGGAACGGCGGTACCAGCGTTGGGTCAGCTGGTAATAGCCGACGCCGTCCTGTGACTCTCCGGTGAAATCATGGTTCCTCGGGATGCCGAGTTCGGCGGCGGCGGCGAAGTAGGCCTCACAGATCGGGAGCGGCGCGCGGGGCTGGCTGACGCCGAGGGGGCCGTCCTTCCCGTGGTAGCGGTTGTCGTGGGTATCGTTCACCTCGGACTTGCGGAAGTAGGGAAGGATGTCGTCATACCCCCAGCCGGGGCAGCCCATCTGGCGCCAGTCGTCGTAGTCCTGCGCGTTGCCGCGCGTGTAGAGCTGGGCGTTGATCGACGAGCCGCCACCAATGACCTTCGCCTGCGTGTATCGGATCTGCAGGCCGCGCATGTGGCGCTGGGGCACGGTCTGCCAGCCCCAGGAGCCGATTCCCTTGGTCATCTTCGCGAAGCCTGCGGGAAAGTGGTAGAACGGGTGGCGGTCGCGGCCCCCGGCTTCCAGGAGGAGAACCTTGGCGGCGGGGTTTTCGGTCAGACGCGCGGCGAGGACGCAGCCTGCAGAGCCGCCGCCGATGATGATGTAGTCGTAGCCTTCGGTCATTCTTACAGTCTTTCGATGG
>JANMGI010000581.1:0-5463 GCA_031374565.1 Paracoccaceae bacterium
CAACCGCAAGCGGGCCTCGGGCAGGGGCCGGTCCTGCAACACAGGGCGAAGGCCACGGTCCAGAAAGAACCCGGTCAGCTGCAACCCTTGCAGCACGTCGCCGGGCGAAAGCGCCGCCGCGCCGGTCAGCCCCGATGGCAGCGGAAGCAGCCGGTCGGCCCACTCCCCCGCGCCCGCCCTGCTGACCGCCCGCCCGGTTTTCGGGCTGACAAAGGCCAGTCCCTCGGTCACCCCGGTGACCGCGCAGGCCGTCAGGTCAAGGCCAAAGCCCAACTCGTCCAGCAGCCGCAACTCCCAGCGCAGGTAGGTCTGCGTCCAGTCCGGCCCCCCCAACGCATCGACCAGCGCCAGCGTCACCGGCCACAGCACCGGATGCGGCTCACGTTCCGGCAGTGCCACCCGCAACAGCGCGCAGACCGACATCAGCCCCGCCAGCGCCAGCCGGTCTGACAGAAGATGCGCCCGGCTGCGCAGAGGTTCGACCGTGAAGGTGCCAATATGGTCATCCAGCCGCGCCCGCCACTCCAGCGCCAGCCCGGTGCCGGGTTGCAGCGTGGCCGCCATCTTCCGCGACGCCCCGCCGCGCACGACGCCCGCGTGCCGGCCATGCGCCGCCGTCAGCACCTCGATGATGGCCGAGGTTTCGCCGTGCGTCCGGGTGGAAAGTAGAAGCCCTTGGTCGCGCCAATCCATGACGGGCAGTATCGGCACCCTCGGACCCCACCGCAAGGCCGGTTGCAACAATCCCGGGCTTGGACCAAGCTGCCCCAATGTCCACTGGCAGCACCCCCCTTTTCCGAACCGCCCGCATCGCCGCCTTTGCAGTGGCCGTCTTGGCTGTGGTCGCGCTGGTGGCCCAATTCACCGTCTCCTACGCAGCCGAGGGTACCGGGTCCGCAACCGCCACGCTTTGGTGGATGGCCGGGTATTTCACCGTGCTGACCAACGTTCTGGTCGCCCTGACGCTTGGCTGTGCCGCACTGCGGGCAGAGGTGTCTGCGCGGCGCGTCACGGCGGTCACTCTTGCCATCGTGCTGGTCGCACTGGTCTATCACAGCGTCCTGTCAGGGTTGCGCGATCTTGAAGGTCTGGGGCTGATGGCGGATCACGGGCTGCACAGTGCCGTGCCGGTCCTTGCCCTGATGTGGTGGCTGGCCTTTGCGCCCAAGGACCTGACCCTGCGCGATCTGCCGTTCTGGATGATCTGGCCCGCAGCCTATGCGGTCTATGCGCTGACACGGGGAGCGTTGACCGGCTTCTGGGCCTATCCGTTCCTGAATGCCGATGCACTTGGCTGGATCATTGTCGCGCGCAACGTCGCAGCCTTGATCGCCACCTTCGTGATCGGCGGGCTGGCCTTCATCGCAGTCGCACGTTTGCAAAGGGGCCGATCAGTCCGCTAACCCGTCCTCGTCCAGCAGCGTGCGACCCTGTCGGTCTTCCAGCTCGATCACCCACAGGTCAGGGTCGCGGCTTTTGGTTCTGGCGACCAACGCGTCCACCTCCGCCTCTGGCCCTTCTGCGAGCATGATCCAGGCCCGCGCGCCGGTCATCAGGTCCGACCGACGCGCGTAAGCGCGCGCAGCGCCGTCCAGCAAAGCGACTTTCACCACGACCGCCCCCGCCGTCGCATCGCCCTTGGCGGTGACATAGGACGGAATATCGGCCAGCCGCAGCCGGGTCAGATAGGCCGACACCCAGACACCACTGGCAAGACGGGCACTCAACGGATTTGCTCTTTGGCCAAGTACTCCCGCCGGAGGCTCCAACGCGCGGAACCACGCACCGGCGTCATGCCGGGCCCAAATTCCTTCGAAGGAATTTGACCGAATTCTTCGAAGAATTCGGTGCGCGGCTCACGCATCGCCGTCCTTGAAATCCAGACCCATTTCGGAATAGCGCTCGGGCTCGTCCAGCCAGTTCGGGCGCACCTTCACTTGCAGGAACAGGTGCACGGTGCGGCCCAGAAACTCGCTGATGTCCGCCCGCGCGGCCTGGCCGACAGACTTGATCGTCTCGCCCTTGTTGCCCAGGACAATGCCCTTGTGGCCGTCCCGCGCGACATAGACGATCTGGTCGATCCGCGTGGTGCCGTCGGGCTTGTCTTCCCACTTTTCGGTTTCCACCGTCAACTGGTAGGGAAGTTCCTCATGCAGCCGCAGCGTCAGCTTTTCGCGGGTCATTTCCGCTGCGATCATCCGCATCGGCAGGTCGGCGATCTGATCCTCGGGGTAGAACCAGTGCCCCTCCGGCACCTCGGCCGCCAGCCATTCCCGCAGGTCGGCGACGCCGTAGCCCTTCTCGGCGCTGATCATGAAGGTCTTCTTGAACGGATAGGCTCCATTCGCCTCTTCCGCCAGCGCCAGCAGGGTCTCGGCCTTGACCCTGTCGATCTTGTTGATCGCCAGGGCCACCGGCTGACCCTTCGGCATCTCATCGGCCAGCCGGTCGATGATCAGTTTCACGCCCTCCGAAAGGCCGCGATGCGCCTCGATCATCAGAACGATCACATCGGCATCCGAAGCCCCGCCCCAGGCCGCCTTGACCATGCTGCGATCCAGCCGCCGACGGGGCCGGAAGATCCCGGGAGTATCGACAAACACGATCTGCGCCTGCCCCTCCATCGCGATTCCCCGGATCCGAGTCCGCGTCGTCTGCACCTTGTGCGTGACGATGGAAATCTTCGCCCCGACCATCCGGTTCAGAAGCGTGGACTTGCCCGCGTTGGGCTCTCCGATCAGGGCAACAAAGCCCGCGCGCGTGGTCATGTCGTTCAGCTATCCTTGATGTCAGCCTGCCCCATACGGCAAAGCGCGCCGAAATGCCAGTTGGCAAACTTTGCCCTGCGCGGCATTCTGGGGCTGTCACTTATCATGGGCGTATTGATGGGCCTGCTTCGTATTCTTGTTCGGGCATTCTTTCCCAGACGAAGGACCAGGTATCGCTACCGGCCTCCAACGGTTTCAAGTCCAAGTGTATCGCGCACAGACGTGGTCCCGGCGTCAAAGCCCACCTTCCAGACGCGACCCCAGGTTGTTGTCCGCCAGACCATCGAGATCAAGGTCGTCGAAGTCCTGGAGCTGCGCGGTCCCGCCTGGGTCATCGACGGCGATACCATCGACATCAACGGCACGCGCATCCGCCTTTCCGGCATTGACGCGCCCGAGATGGACCATCCCTACGGCAAGAATGCCAAGTGGGCTCTGGTGAACCTGTGCAAGGGCCAGCAAATTCGCGCGGTGTTCGATGGCGCGCAATCGCATGACCGGACCGTGGCAACCTGCTACCTGCCGGACGGACGCGACCTTTCCGCAGAAATGGTCAAGGTCGGTTTGGCGATTGACTGGCCCAAGTTTTCGCGCGGGAAGTATTCGGGGCTGGAGTTGCCGGGCATCCGGAAGAAACTCTGGCGCTGCGATGCACGTCAGAAGGGCCTGATGCCGCCTTCCCTGCCAGACTAGCCCAGCCCAGCTTCCATTCGCTCCAGCAGCTTCCGTGCCACCGCTTGTTCGGCCACGCGCTTTGATCCGGCGGTGGCTTCGGCGGTTTCGCCGCTGGCCAGCGTGACCCGCACCGTGAAAACCGGCGCGTGGTCCGGGCCAGCGCGCCCCGCCTCGTCATACACCGGAGGCGGCATCCCCCTGGCCTGCGCCCATTCCTGCAAGCTCGTCTTCGCGTCCCGCGCGTCGGGTTCCACCGCCGCGATCCGCCCGCCCCAAAGCCGCAGGATCAGCGACCGCGCCGCCTCGAACCCCGCGTCCAGGTAGACCGCCGCAATCACCGCTTCCATCGCGTCGCCCAAGAGAGCTTCTTTCCGCCGCCCGCCCGTCAGCATCTCGGATCGGCCCAGCTTCAGCACATCGCCCAGTCCCACCTCACGAGCGACATCGGCGCAGGTTTCCTTGCGGACCAGCGCATTGAAGCGGGGGGCCAGCTGACCCTCACTGGCATCGGGGTCGGCGACCAGCAGCGCCTCGGACATCACCAGACCCAGCACCCGATCGCCCAGAAACTCCAGCCGCTGATTGTCGGGCCGCGTCGCCGTGCCAATTGAGGCATGAGTCACCGCGCGCACCAGAAGGTCAGGCGTCCTGAACGCATGACCCAAGCGCCCCTGAAAGGCCAACAGGTCCGCGGAAAGCCTCACCTGACCGTGCTCATTCGCCCATTCTCATTCAATAGCCTTGAAGAACCGGTCCGACCGCCAGGTCCAGAAGTAGAACAGGCTGCTCCCCGCCGACGAGAAGATGATCCGGTCGGCCCGCCCGATCAGGAATTCCGACGGCAGGTAGCCGACCCCGCCGACCGATTGCTGGAACCGGCTGTCGGTGGAATTGTCGCGGTTGTCACCCATCACGAAGTAATGGCCCTCAGGCACCGTGAAGACATCGGTGGTGTCAGCCCCACCCGCCTTGTCGATGTTCAGGATATCGTGCTTGCGGCCTTCGGGCAGGGTTTCGATGAAGCGGCTTTTCGTGCAGATGCCGCCTTCGCCCACAGCCCCGTTTTCGCAGCGCGGACGGTTCTTCATCGGGCCTTGCGGCTCCATCACTTCCTCGAACACCCCGTCCGCCACTTGCGGCACTTCGACGCCGTTGATGAAAAGAATGCCCTCTTTCATCTGGATCTTGTCACCCGGCAGGCCGATCAGCCGCTTGATGTAATCTGTCCCCGCCGTCGGATGACGGAACACCACCACATCGCCCCGCACCGGATCGGCCCCCAGAACCCGGCCCGTGACCGGGCACAGGCTGATCGTTGTGAACGGGATCTCGCAGGAATAGCGCGAATAGCCGTAGGCCATCTTGTTGACGAACAGGAAGTCGCCGATCAGCAGCGTGTCCTTCATCGACTCGGACGGAATCCAGAACGGCTGGAAGAAGATCGACCGGAAACCGATGGCGATGACCAAGGCCCAGAAAACCGTCTTGATCGTCTCGACGATGCCGCCATCGCCCTTGTCGCTCGTCGCCATGCCTGTGCTGCCTTTTCGCAATTTTGCGCTACATGCGCGCGGGAATATGGGGAGTCAAGCGCGGGCGGCCCCCTGCGCGGCCAACGGGCGGGCCTCGATCACCACGAAGGCCTGTGCCCAGGGGTGGTCGTCGGTCAGCGTGACATGGATCACCGCTTCATGCCCCGCAGGCGTCATCGACCGCAGCCGTTCCGCAGCCCAACCCGTGACATGCATCACCGGCTGGCCCGACCGCAGGTTGGTCACCGCCATGTCCTTCCAGGAAATCCCCATCCGCAATCCGGTGCCCAAGGCTTTGGAGCAAGCCTCTTTCGCCGCCCAGCGCTTGGCATAGGTCGCAGCCACCGCACGCACCCGGCTGTCGGCCTTGCGCTGTTCCACCCCGGTGAACACCCGTTCCTTGAAGCGGTCGCCGTGCCGCTCCAGCGTGGCTGCAATCCGCTCGATGTTGCACAGGTCACTGCCGATACCCAGGATCATCCATTGAT
>JANMGI010000604.1:0-4076 GCA_031374565.1 Paracoccaceae bacterium
ATTGGCCCAAATATCCCCGCGCGGCGCGCTCACCCGAGCCATCGCGCGTCCTTCACGCGCAATGGCGAGACAGAAGGGTTTCGCGCGGAACGCGCTCATTCTGAAACCCGCCCCAACCCGCGCGCAGGCCAGCATGCTTGAACCCTTCGCCTACGGCTACATGACCAACGCGATGTGGGTCTCGGCCCTGGTCGGCGGGGTCTGCGGGTTTCTGTCGGCCTACCTCATGCTGAAAGGCTGGTCGCTGATCGGCGACGCGCTTTCCCATTCGGTCGTTCCTGGGGTCGCCGGGGCCTACATCCTTGGCCTCCCGTTCGCGCTTGGGGCGTTCCTGTCCGGGGGCCTCGCCGCCGCCGCCATGCTCTTTCTGTCCAACCGCACCGGCCTGAAAACTGACACGGTGATCGGCCTGATCTTCACCTCGTTCTTCGGCCTCGGCCTGTTCCTGATCTCGATCTACCCCACCTCGGTTTCGATCCAGACCATCACAATGGGCAACATCCTGGCCATTTCGCCCGGCGACACGCTGCAACTGGTGATCATCGGGGGCGTGTCCGCCGCCGTCCTTCTGGTGCTTTGGAAGGACTTGATGGTCACCTTCTTCGATGAGGCCCACGCCCGCACCATCGGCCTTCGCCCCGACCTTCTGAAGGTCATCTTCTTCACCCTTCTCTCTGCCAGCACCGTCGCCGCGATGCAGACCGTGGGGGCCTTTCTTGTCGTCGCCATGGTGGTCACGCCGGGTGCCACCGCCTATCTTCTGACCGACCGTTTCCCTCGCCTTCTGGCCCTTGCCGCCAGCATCGGGGCGGTCACCGGATTCACGGGCGCTTACCTCAGCTACTTCCTCGATGGGGCCACCGGCGGCGTGATCGTGCTCCTTCAGACCGCCCTCTTTGCCCTGGCTTTCGTTTTCGCCCCGAAACACGGCCTTCTGGCTGCCAAACGCCGGGCCAGACAGGCATGATCGACGCCCTGCTTCAGCCCTTCCAGTATCCGTTCATGCAGAACGCTTTCTGGATCGCCCTGATCGTCGCCCCACCCACGGCGCTTTTGTCCTGCTTTCTGGTCCTGAAAGGCTGGGCGCTGATGGGCGACGCAATCAGCCACGCCGTCCTTCCCGGCATTGTCCTTGCCTATATGGCGGGTCTTCCCTTGCTCCTCGGCGCGTTTATCGCCGGACTTGGCAGCGCGCTTCTGACCGGCTGGCTGGCCGACAACAGCCGGATCAAGCGCGACACGGTGATGGGAGTGGTGTTTTCCGCCATGTTCGCGCTGGGTGTCGTGCTGATCACCGCCTTCCCGACCGAATTTCATCTTGATCACATCCTCTTCGGCAACATGCTGGGCGTCGGGGGCGAAGACCTGATCACCGCTGCCGCCATCGCCATCCCGGTCACCTTGATCCTTGCGCTGAAGTGGCGCGACCTGATGCTGCACGCCTTCGATCCCGCGCAGGCCCAGGTCTCCGGCCTGCGCACCAACGTGCTGCACTACGGCCTGCTCGCCATCCTTGCCCTTACCATCGTCGCCACGCTGTCCTCGGTCGGCCTTATCCTTGCCATTGGCCTGCTGATCGCGCCCGGGGCCATCGCCTTTCTTCTGACCCGCAGCTTTGGCGCGATGTTGATCGTGGCCACCGCAGTCTGCCTTCTGGCCATGCTGGCCGGCATCTGGGCCAGTTTCCATCTCGACAGCGCCCCGGCCCCGACCATCATCCTGATCCTGACCGCGTTCTTCCTTCTGGCCTTCCTGCGCCGGGTGATCCAGACCCGCGCCGCCTGAGCGTGGCCCGAACCTGGCCTGATCCAGCTTGCCGAAGCCCGGTCCAGCCTCTACCCATGCTGCACGACGCAAGAGGGACCCAAAGCGCCATGCCTGCCACCAACGCCGCGATCTGGTTTTCCTCTGACGGGTATGACCCGGCAAGGAAGGGGATCAATGGCCGTCGCGTCGCCGGGGAAAGTTTCCTGCGGGGCTTTTTCACCCATGCAAACGTTGACGAGTTCGTCTCGCTGGCCCATTCGCAGACCGAACATGCGGCTTTCGCCGATATTGCCCGCGGGCTTGGTGCAACGCAACGCCTGCGCGCCGTGCGGTTGGATGCGGTGGGTGCACTCGCTCCGGTCGAGATCGTGCACTATCCCGCCCCACTGACTGCGGGCGAATGCTGGCGCAGGTCGGTCCACGGCTCTGCGGCTTGGGCGCTGTCCAGCATCACTCACACCACTGCCACTCGGCACGTGATGCAGGCGATCTTCGATCTGCGCTCGGCCCCGCAGATGCCCTGGGATGCGGTGATCTGCACGTCAAAGGCGGTGCAAGCCTCCATCCGTCGGCTGATGGAACTGGCCGAGGTGCATCTTGCACAGCGCTTTGCGGGCGGCACGTTGCCCGCCCGGCCCTTGCTTCCTGTGATCCCGCTTGGGGTTCACTGCGACGACTTCCAGCCCGATGCCGCTTTGGGCAAGGGTCTGCGCGACCGGATCGGGGCCGCCCCCGGCGATCTGGTTGCCGTCTGCATCGCCCGCCTGACACCGGACGAAAAGTTCGATCCGCTGCCGCTGTTCCTGGCGATGGAACTTGCCGCGACCGATTGGCGCGCAAAGGGGGGCGGGCGGCTGCATCTTGTCCTCTGCGGGATGTTCAACGAACCCCTCTGGGCCGATATCTTCGCCGCAGCCGCCGCGCGCCTGATGCCGTCCTGTAGCTACCATGTGCTGGATGGCAGCGACTCCGACGCCCGCAAGGCGACATTGTCTGGCGGCGATGTCTTTGTCTTTCCCATCGACAACCTTCAGGAAACCTTCGGCCTTGCGCCGATCGAGGCGATGGCGGCGGGCCTGCCCGTGATCGTGTCGGACTGGGACGGGATGAAGGACACCGTGACCCCCGATGTGGGCTTCCGCATTCCCACCGAACTGCCGCGCGCGGGGTTGTCGACCTATGTCAGCCATCGCTTCATGGGCGGGACCGACAGCTATATTCAATACCTTAGCCAGCTTTCCGCCATGACCACGGTTGATGTTGGGGCCATGGCGCAGGCGCTGCTGACACTGGCCGCCGACCCCGACCTGCGCGCCCGGATGGGCGCCAAGGCACAAGCGCGGGTGCGGCGGCTTTATGACTGGGCCGCGGTCATCCCGCAGATGCAGGCGCTCTGGGGCGAACAATCGGCGATGCTGGCCCATGCCCGCAAGCAGGGGGGCCCTGGGATCGTCCCACGCTCGGCAGGGTTGATCCCGGTTGCGCCTGCGGTAGACGAGATGTTCGCCGCCTATCCGACGGCCTTTGCACCCGACGACCGTCGCCTATGTGCCGTCGACACTGAAGGCCGCCCCGGCCCCAGCGAAACCTTCGCCCTGCGCAACTACGTCATGCGCCGCAGGCTTCTGGATGATCCGGCCCGGATCGACCGAGTCCATGCCGCCTATGTCGCCGCCGGTCCGGACGGCGCGACCGAGGTTGACCTTGTCGCCGTCACCGGACTGCCGCTCTCGGTCATCTCGCGCGTATCGCTCTGGCTTTTGAAATATCACTTCCTGAAGGTGCACTGACCATGACGAAGTCCATCCTGATCACCGGGGCAGGGGCCGGCATCGGCCGCTCCACTGCCCGCGCCTTTCTGGTCGCAGGCTGGGAGGTATCGCTTCTGGGCCGCCGCCGGGCCGCGCTGGAGGAAACCGCAGGCGACCATCCCGCCCGCATCCTGACCGCCGATGTCGGCGACCCGGCCGAGGTTGAAGCGGCCTTTGCCGAGTTGTCCCGGCTTGACGTCCTTTTCAACAACGCGGGCATCTCGGCCCCGGCGGCCCCCATCGACGAAATCCCGGTCGAAAAGTGGCTGGAGGTCAGCCGCACCAACATCACCGGCATGTTCCTTTGTGCCCGCGCTGCCTTTGGCCTGATGCGGCGGCAAGCCCCGCAAGGCGGGCGGATCATCAACAACGGCTCGATTTCCGCCCATGTCCCCCGGCCCGGCTCGGTGCCCTACACCATGTCGAAACACGCCGTAACCGGCCTGACCCGGACCCTTGGCCTTGACGGTCGCGCCTATGACATCGCTTGCGCGCAAG
>JANMGI010000645.1:0-2941 GCA_031374565.1 Paracoccaceae bacterium
ATCTGCCGTTCGCCCAAAGCCTGCCGATCAACCCCCGCCCGCAGCGAACGCCCGATAAGCCGTTGAATTTCTTGTGTCCGGCCGGACTGCTTGCCCGCAGCAGCCTCACGCCGAGTGCGCGAGTTGGTGGCGCGGGGCAGCATTCCGTATTCTGCGGTCACCCAGCCCTGGCCGGTATTCTTCAGGAACGGGGGCGCCTTGTCCTCGATCGTGGCGGAACACAGGACGTGCGTGTCGCCCATCTTGATCAGGCAGGACCCTTCGGCGTGCTTCATCACGCCGGTTTCGATTGAAACCGTGCGTAGATCGCTTAGTTTTCTGCCTGACGGGCGCATTTCGGAACCTTTCGCTGGACTGCGGCCACATATGCAACCACAGGCGGGGGATGCAACCCCGAAACCCGAGACCATGAGCACCCCGCAGGCCACCGTGACCGACATGAACGACCGCACGCGCGAGGTGTTTCGCCGCGTGGTCGAGGGCTATCTGACATCGGGCGAGCCGGTCGGGTCGCGCACCCTGACCCGATCTTTGTCGGAAAAGGTTTCGGCGGCTACGGTCCGCAACGTGATGCAGGATCTGGAATACCTGGGGCTTCTGGACAGCCCGCATATCTCGGCGGGGCGGGTGCCGACGCAGGCGGGTTTGCGGATGTTCGTGGACAGCCTGCTGGAAGTTGGGACGGTTGCCCCGGAAGATCAGGAGAAGATCGACGCCACGATGGGCGTGAACGATCACGATGTTGCCTCGTTGCTGGATGAAGTGGGGGCCGCTTTGTCGGTGATCACCCGGGGGGCCAGCGTCGTGCTGTCGCCGAAGCGGGAAGCGGCGATCCGGCATATCGAGTTTGTCAGTTTGGCGGCGGACCGGGCGCTTGTGGTGCTGGTCTTTGCCGATGGGCAGGTGGAAAACCGGGTGTTCGCGCCGCCACTGGGGCAAACCCCGTCTTCGATGCGCGAGGCCGCCAACTTCGTGAATGCCCTGGCTGAAGGGCGGACGCTGACCGAACTGCGCAGCAGAATGACCACGGAGATCGCCAGCCGACGGCAAGAGATCGATTCGCTGGCGCGGCAGCTGGTGGAAAGTGGTCTGGCCCTTTGGGAAAATGCCGGTGAGCCGTCCGAGCGCCTGATCGTGCGGGGCAGGTCCAATCTGATCGACGGCGCCACCGATCAAGCCGAGATTGACCGAATTCGCGTGCTTTTCGATGATCTGGAGCGCAAACGCGACATCGCCGAGTTTCTGAACCTGACCGAGGCGGGCGAGGGTGTGCGCATTTTTATCGGTTCGGAGAACAAGCTTTTTTCACTTTCCGGTTCAAGTCTCGTGGTTTCTCCCTATATGAACGCGGATCGGAAAATCATTGGCGCGGTCGGCGTCATCGGTCCGACCCGGCTGAACTATGGCCGGATCGTCCCGATTGTCGATTACACCGCCCAGCTGGTGGGCCGTCTGGTCTCTGACCGCGGCAAGGGCTGACGCAAGACAAGGAAGAGACGATGTCGCAGGAAGAAACCGCTTCGCCGGACATGGAGCTGGAAGACACCGAATCCTATGCGGATGAACTGGAGCTGATGCGGGCAGAGCGCGATGAGATGCGCGACAAGTTCATGCGGGCGCTGGCTGACGCGGAAAACTCGCGCAAGCGGGCGGACCGGGACCGCAAAGAGGCCGAAATGTATGGCAGCACGCGGCTGGCCCGTGATCTTCTGCCGGTCTACGACAATCTGAGCCGGGCCATTCAGGCGATCCCGGAAGACAGCCGCGCGACCTTGGCGGCGTTGATCGAAGGGGTGGAGCTGACCCTGCGCGAGTTGACCAATGTGATGGCCAAGCACGGTATCTCGACGATCACCCCGGCGGTGGGCGACATGTTTGACCCGCAACTGCATCAGGCGATGTTCGAGGCGGCTTTGCCCGGCACCAAGGCGGGCCAGATCATCCAGGTCGCAACCGAGGGCTTCCTGCTGTATGACCGGCTGCTGCGCCCGGCACAGGTGGGCGTGTCGTCGAACGTCGGTTGAGAATTTGCCACACTCCCGGAGAGGGCTGTCTGCCCTCCCCGGACCCCTCCCCAGGATATTTAGAGAAGAGAAAGCCGATTTTTGGTTAAGTTTTAGCGGCTTGCTTCAACTCATAGATAAGGCGGAGCGCGTCCATCGGGGTCAGGTCGTCTGGTTGGATGTCGCGAAGGCGAGCCTCGACGATCGAGTCCTTCGCTGTCGGTTTGGGGACATGAAACGGTGCCGCGCGGAAAAGCGGTAGATCGTCGATCAGCGTAGCCTGTTTGCCGCCCTCTCGTTCACCTTTCTCCAGTGCTTCCAGTACGACCTTGGCGCGTTCGATCACAGAATGCGGCAGGCCCGCCAGCTTTGCCACCTGCACGCCGTAGCTGCGGTCGGCGGCACCTTCGCGGACTTCGTGCAGGAAGATGACCTCGCCTTCCCATTCCTTGACCGTCACCGTGGCGTTCTTCACGCCGGGAAGCTTGCCCGCCAGCGCGGTCATCTCGTGGTAATGCGTGGCAAAGAGGGCACGGGAGCGGTTGACCTCGTGCAGGTGCTCCAGCGTGGCCCAGGCGATGGAAAGGCCGTCATAGGTGGCGGTGCCGCGACCGATTTCGTCGAGGATCACCAGCGCGCGGTCGTCGGCCTGATTCAGGATTGCCGCCGTTTCAACCATCTCGACCATGAAGGTGGACCGGCCCCTGGCAAGATCGTCCGAGGCACCAACGCGGCTGAAAAGCTGTGAGACCAGGCCGATGCGGGCGGAGGTGGCGGGGACGTGGGAGCCTGCCTGAGCGAGAAGGGTAATCAGGGCGTTCTGGCGCAGGAATGTGGATTTGCCGGCCATGTTCGGGCCGGTCAGCAGCCAGATGGCGGGCGTGTCCTTGTCGGTCAGCGCGCAGTCGTTGGCGACGAAGGGTTGGCCTTGGTGGCGC
>JANMGI010000699.1:0-5807 GCA_031374565.1 Paracoccaceae bacterium
GTGACGCTGGCCGAACTGGTCGCGCGAATGCCGCATGGTTCGGACCCGGCCGAGGCGCTGGGTTACCTTCAGAAGCGCTATGAGGGGCGGGGGGTGAACCTTGTCCGCGTGGGCGATGCCTATGCGATGCGGACAGCGCCAGACCTTGGGTTCCTGATGCGGCGGGAAACGGTCGAGACGCGGAAGCTGTCGCGGGCTGCAATCGAGACGCTGGCGATCGTGGCCTACCATCAGCCGGTGACGCGGGCGGAGATCGAGGAAATCCGGGGGGTTGCGGTCAGCCGGGGCACGGTCGATCAGCTACTGGAACTGGAGTGGATCCGGCTGGGGCGGCGGCGGATGACGCCGGGACGCCCGGTGACATTCGTGGTGACGGAAGGCTTTCTGGACCACTTCGGCCTGGAATCCGCCCGTGACTTGCCGGGGCTGAAGGAATTGCGGGCGGCGGGGTTGCTGGACAACCGGCCCTTGCCGGGACAGGCTGCGGCGGGGGACGAAGACGAAGAAGCCACCGCCGGACAAAGCGAGCTCTTTGAGGATTGAGGGAGGCAGGCATGGACCTGAACGGCCTTTTCAACATGCTGACCAAGATGTTCATCCGTCAGGCAGTGGATACCGGCATCGACTACGCGGCGCGGCGTGGCAAACCGGAATCCGAGATGACGCCGGAAGAAAAGGAGCAGGCCCAACGCGGACGCGACCTTGCGGCACGGGCCAAGGAAGTGCAGAAAGTCACCCGCCGTCTTTGGCGCTAAAGCCGCAGGTCTGGGCAAGTCCAAGTGACGCAAGCATGTCCGTCAGGGGCTGAGGCAACAACAGGCTGTCTTGCATGTAAAGCCCGGTCGTCAAAGTGTCATCCAGCCGGGTCATCCAGGTTACGGTCAGGAATGGTGTGCTCGGCTGGCGTGAGGCGTAGGCATCGACCGACCCAAGTTCACCCCCGACAAAGGCTTGCAGGCTGTCTGAAAGGGCCTCGACTTCGGAAAGGGAGGCGCGCCAGCGCATCGGGATCTGTCCCGGAAGTCCCGCGCCCTTGACCTGTACAAGACTGATCCAGCCATCGGTCAGCGACACCGAGCAGAAGATGGTATGGTCGGGTGAGGGGTCGGGCCAGACCTCGAACGTCATGCGATTGGCAAAGGCGGGTGGGGCCGCAAAAGCGGCGGTCGCGCAGAAAACCAGCCCGCTGGACCAATTCCGCCGCATTGACCCCCTCATGGGCGTCTGACTTACCGGCGGTAGGATACCATGGAATCAGCTTTGGGCCGACCGGAATTGCTTGGCGAGTTTCAGGCCCTGGCCCTGGTAGTTCGACGCGATCCCCGCGCCGTACAGCGTTTCCGGTCGTTCGCTCATCCGTTCATAGACAAGTCGCCCCACCACTTGGCCGTGTTCCAGCACAAAGGGGGCTTCGTGGCAGCGCACTTCCAGAACGCCCCTTGATCCCGCACCCCCGGCGGCGGCATGGCCGAAACCGGGGTCGAAGAAGCCCGCGTAATGGACACGGAATTCGCCCACCATCGCCAAATAGGGGGCCATTTCGGCGGCATAGTCCGGGGGGATTGTCACCGCCTCACGGCTGACAAGGATGTAGAACGCGCCGGGATCAAGGATGATCTGGCCGTTGCGGGAGTGAAGCTCTTCCCAAAAGTCGGCGGCGGGGTAGTGGCCGATCTTGTCGAGGTCCACCACCCCGGTATGCGGCTTGGCCCGGTAGCCGACGAGCGTGCCCGTGGCGGGCTTCAGATCGACCGAAAAGCCAAGGCCTTCCGAGATAACCGCCTCACCGGATACCAGCCGGTCAGCGGCGTGCAGTGCGGTCAGTTCGGCATCGGTCAGGACAGCCTGGCCTTGCCGGAAGCGGATCTGGTTCAGGCGCTGGCCTTCGCGGACTAGCACCGAAAAGCTGCGCGGGCAAACCTCGGCAAAAAGCGGGCCTTGATAGCCTTCGGGGATGCGGTCAAATTCAACGCCGCCATCGGTGATCGTGCGGGTCAGAAGATCCAGCCGACCAGAAGAGCTTTTCGCGTTCGCCACCGCTGTCACGCCCGTGGGCAGGGCCAGACGCTCGGCCAGGGGAATGAGGTAAACGCAGTTCTTTTCCAGCACCGCGCCTCCGGCGAGGTCAACCCTGTGCATGGTGAATTCGGCTAGCCGCTCGGCAACCGTGCGGCCATGACCGGCCAGAAACGAGGCGCGCACGCGATACGCGACCGGACCAAGGCGGAGGTCAAGGCTGGCAGGCTGCAACTGGTCGTCGCGGATCTCAGGCGTTCCGGACAGTGCGCCGGTGGCGATCAGCTGGCGTAGGGCCTGCGCGGGCAACACTCCGGATGTCATCGCGTCCCCCTTATCGCTGGACCGTCTAAAATTGCCAGACCGGCAAAATACGAAACCGCCCGCGCTGCCAAGTGGCAGGCGGGCGGGTTTTCGATGGTCGGGCCGGAGAGATTCGAACTCTCGGCCTCCCGTCCCCCAGACGGACGCGCTAACCAGGCTGCGCTACGGCCCGACACGGGGCGATACATACTGGGATTCCGGGCCGGTGCAAGTGGATAAGCACATGATGCGGTTAGCCGTTGCCGCCTTCGGCGCGTTCAGCAACGCGGTTGCGCAACGCCGACAGCTTGCGTGCAAGATCGGCAAGTTCCGACCGGTGCGCGCGCAGGCTTCCACGTGGTAATCCTCTGATCACACTGGAGAAAGTTGTGTCGTCCCGCAGCGTGGGCTTGCGGAGCGCGGGCTTGGGTGGGTCGGGCCGCGCCAGGGCAGGCGGCGGATCAAACGGCGCATCGAAGAGCGGCAGGCCGCTGTGCCCGCCGGGCATACGCACGGGATTTGCGGGCGGTTCGGGTTCGGGATCGTCGATGGCGATGAAGGCGGCTTCGGGGATGGTGGTGTCGTCGAGTCCGTCTGCGTCGGTCGGCTCCGCCAGAAGCTCATCCAGACCAACCGAATCGTCCATGAGGCCAGCGACATGGCGCACACCCTGATCGCGCAGGATCTTCTGCACGCCGCGAATGGTCAGGCCTTCGTCATGCAAAAGCCGCTTGATTCCGGTCAAAAGCGCCACGTCGGAGGGCCGATAGTAGCGCCGCCCACCCGCGCGTTTGACCGGCTTTATCTGGGGGAAGCGGCTTTCCCAGAAGCGCAGAACATGCGCTGGAGTGTCCAGCGCATCGGCAACCTCGCTGATGGTGCGGAAGGCGTCAGGCGACTTGTCCATCCGCTATCCTTCTCTAGCGCTTCTTCCCGGCGGCCACGCGGTCCTTCATCAGGTGCGACGGGCGAAAGGTCAGAACGCGGCGGGGCGAGATCGGCACTTCTTCGCCGGTCTTGGGGTTGCGGCCGACACGGGCAGTCTTGGCGCGGACCGAAAAGGTGCCGAAGGACGAGATCTTCACGGTCTCTCCCACAGCGAGCACGTCGGACATGTGCTGAAGAACAGCTTCGACGAGATTGGCAGATTCGTTGCGGCTGAGCCCCACTTCGCGAAACACCGCTTCGCTGAGGTCCATCCGGGTCAAGGTCTTCTCGCTCATCTCGTCCCCCACGAGTTGTTATCGCAAGAGGATGGGCCGGATGGATTTACGAGTCAATATCAACCACTTGGAACGCGGGGTTAAAGGCGTCTACCAGCGCAGGACGACCGAGCCCCAGGCCAGGCCACCGCCGATGGCTTCGGTCACGATCAGGTCGCCGGGCTTGATCTGGCCCCGGGCCTTGCCGACCGACAGGGCAAGCGGGATTGACGCGGCCGATGTGTTGCCATGGTCCTGCACGGTGACGACAACGCGGTCCATCGGGACCTGCATCCGTTTCGCTGTGCCTTCGATGATGCGGATGTTGGCCTGGTGGGGCACGATCCAGTCGACATCGTCAGGCGTGAGGCCTGCCTTGTCCAGCGCGGTGTGCGCGGTTTCTGCAAGCTTTTCAATGGCATGGCGGAAGACTTCCTTGCCTTCCATCACCAGATGCCCGGTGGTGCCGGTCGAAGTGCCGCCGTCGACGTAAAGAATGTCCTTATAGCGCCCGTCCGAATTCAGGTCGGTCGACAGGATACCACGGTCGGCGTTGGTCCCGGTGCCGGTCGTCGCTTCCAGCACCAGCGCGCCCGCACCGTCGCCGAAAAGGACGCAAGTGCCGCGATCCTTCCAGTTCATCAGGCGCGAGAAAGTTTCCGCCCCGATCACCAGAACGCGGCTGGCCTGGCCTGACAGGATCAAGGCGTTCGCGTTGGCAAGCGCGTAGACGAATCCGGCGCAGACGGCCTGAATGTCGAAGGCGAAGCCTTTGGTCAGCCCGAGCGCGTGCTGAACCATTGTGGCGACGGACGGAAAGGTCAGGTCGGGGGTCGAGGTCGCGACGATGATCGCGTCGATCTGAGCGGCTTCCATCCCGGCGTCGGCCAGAGCGGCCTTTGCGGCACGTGTGGCAAGGTCGCTGGTCAACTGGCCGTCAGCGGCGAAATGGCGACGCTCGATCCCGGAGCGAGAGCGGATCCACTCGTCAGAGGTTTCCACGATGGCTTCGAATTCGGAATTTGGGACGATACGGTCAGGCAGATAGTGCCCGACGCCCCTGACTGCGGCGCGTAACGTCATTCGGTCGGATTGCCCCCGGTCCCTGGCGCCGCGCCTTGACGGTCGGCCGCCACTAAGGCGGCATCCTGCCCCGCGGCTTCGGCGGATGCAACCCGCGCGGCCAGCCGTTCCAGGAAACGAACCTGTGCCAATTGGTAGGCCAAACCGATCGCCGCGGCGATCCCTGTGGCATCGGCCGAGCCGTGGGATTTCACCACGGTGCCGTTCAGACCCAGAAAAACGCCCCCGTTCACCCGGCGGGGATCAATGCGGCGTTGGAGGCGCTTCAGCGAGTTCAGCGCGAGAAGGGCGGCAAACTTGGACAGAAGACCCGCGCCAAACGCTTCTCGCAGGAAATCGGCGATCAGTTTCGCAGTGCCTTCGCCGGTCTTCAGGGCGACGTTGCCGGTAAAGCCGTCGGTGACGATCACATCGACGCGCGCCGAGGGCAGGTCGCCGCCTTCTACGAAGCCGACATAGTCGAAATCGCTGATCGCGGCGACGGCAGGCATGCGGTCGTGCGCCTCTTTCAACTCGGCCCGGCCCTTATGTTCTTCGGTGCCGACATTCAGGATCCCGACCCGGGGCCGCGCAAGGTTGAGGCCGTTGCGGGCATAGGATGCGCCCATGACCGCGTATTGCAGAAGATCGTCGGCCTCGGCCTTCACATCGGCGCCGACGTCCAGCATAAGGTTGAAACCGCCGGGATTGCGCGAGGGCCAGAGGCAGGCGATGGCCGGGCGGTTCACACCGGGCAGCTTGCGCAGCCGCAGCATCGACACCGCCATCAGCGCGCCGGTGTTGCCGCAGGAGACTGCGGCCGCAGCCTCGCCATCCTTGACCGCGTCGATGGTTGACCACATCGAGGTGCCCTGACCGTGGCGCATGACATGGGCAGGCTTGTCCGACATCGTGACCACGCGTTCGGCGTGGCGCAAGATCACGCGCGACCCAAGTTCGGGATGGCGGGCCAGAAGGGGACGCAGCACAGCCTCGTCGCCATGCAGGATCAGGTCAAGACGCGGATGGTCCGCGATTGAATCAGCAAGGCCAGCAACAACAGCTGCCGGCCCGCGATCGCCACCCATGGCGTCAACTGAAATCACAACGCGCTCGGATGCCGGGGCAGACGCAGACTCGGGGTCGGGTGCCATCGGGTGCAGCGCGCGAGGCGTGGCTTACGCCGCGTCCTCATCAACGTCGACTTCGCGCGCCATCGAGACG
>JANMGI010000717.1:0-3490 GCA_031374565.1 Paracoccaceae bacterium
CAGCCTTGGCAGGAAGCCACGGTGTTTGACGGGATTGTCCTTGGCATGGGTGGTGGTCTTTATCAAAAGGCGTATGTCGACCTTGACCCGGCAGCACTTGGCGGGCCCGAAATGGCCACGGCCTTTGATCACCTGATCAAACTGCGCACTTACGTCGACGACAACTTCTCGGGCCGCGACTGGAACCTGGCCTCGGCCATGGTGATCAACGGCGAAGGCGGCATGCAGATGATGGGCGACTGGGCGAAGGGTGAGTTTCTGAAAGCTGGCAAGGTCCCCGGCACCGACTTCGTCTGCATCCGCTTTCCCGGCACGCAAGGGTCGGTGACCTTCAACTCCGACCAGTTCGCGATGTTCAACCAGACCGATCCCGCCGCACAAGAGGCGCAGGTCGCGATGGCCAAGGCGATCATGGACCCGGTGTTCCAGTCGGCGTTCAACGTGGTCAAGGGGTCAGTCCCGGCGCGGACGGATGTGTCGAACGAGGCTTTCGACGATTGCGGCAAGAAGGGCATGGCCGACCTTGCCGAAGCCTCGACCAACGGAACGCTTTTCGGCTCGATGGCTCACGGCCACGCGGCCCCGGCAGCGGTGAAGAACGCGACCTATGACGTGATCACTGCGGCCTTCAACGGCGAATATGCCGATGGTGCCGCTGCCGCCAAGGCGCTGGCCGAAGCCGTCGCCGCCGCGCAGTAACCGCCCGGAAGGGGGGCAGGCCACCTGCCCCCCGACCCAAATTCCTTAAGCAAGGAATTTGTCAAAATCCTTCCTCAAGGATTTTGGCCCCTGGACCCACGGGAGAAACAAGAATGGCCACCAAGGCCGATTTCCGCACCACGCTGCAGGACTGGCTGCCAAAGCTCGTCCTCGCCCCCTCCTTCGCCGTGACGCTGCTTTTCGTCTACGGCTTCATCCTCTTCACCGTGGTCCTGTCCTTCACCGGCTCGAAGATGCTGCCCAAGTTCACTTGGGTCGGCTTCGAGAACTACCACAAGCTTTTCGCCCTTCCCGCCTGGAACACCGCCATCGTCAACATTGCGATCTTCGCCACCCTCTACATCACCATCTGCACCCTGATCGGCCTGATGCTGGCGATCTTTCTGGACCAGAAAATCCGGGGCGAGGGCATCCTTCGCCCGATCTACCTCTACCCGATGGCCCTTTCCTTCATCGTCACCGGCACCGCCTGGAAATGGTTTCTCGACCCCGGCATCGGGCTGGAGAAGATCATGCATCTCTGGGGCTGGGAGTCGTTTTCCTTCACCTGGATCAAGGACGCCGACTTCGCGCTTTACACCATCGTTCTGGCGGCCGTCTGGCAAACCTCGGGCTTCGTGATGGCGATGTTCCTTGCGGGCCTGCGCGGCATCGACAACGAGATCCTGAAGGCCGCCCAGATCGACGGGGCTTCGAACTGGCAACTGTACCGCCGCATCGTCATCCCGCTCCTCCGCCCCGCGTTCCTGAGCGCTTTCGTCATCCTCTCCCACCTTGCGATCAAGTCCTACGACCTCGTCATCGCCCTCACCGGCGGCGGCCCGGGAAGGGCGACCGAAATGCCCGCGACATTCATGTATTCCTACACCTTCACGCGGAACCAGATGGGGATCGGCGCCTCCTCCGCGGTGATCATGCTGATGACCATCGCCGCGATCATGGTCCCCTACCTTTACGCCGAGCTGAAGGAGAAGAAGGTATGAGCGTTGCCACGCAAGACACTGCCGTCTCCACCAGCCGCGTCAGCCGCGCGCTGATCTACCTCACGCTCCTCCTGTTTGCGCTTTTCTACCTGCTACCGCTGTACGTCATGGGCGTGAACTCCCTCAAACCGCTGTCCGAGATCACCGGCGGCAACATGATGGCGCTCCCGTCGCTATGGACACTCGACCCTTGGCGCTCCGCATGGTCCACCGCCCAGATCGGGGTTGAGCCGACTGGCCTGAAACCCTATTTCATCAACTCGATCCTGATGGTTGTCCCCGCCGTCGCCATCTCCACCATCATCGGCGCCTTGAACGGCTACGTCCTCACCAAATGGCGCTTCCGGGGCGATACCTGGGTCTTCGGGCTGATGCTCTTTTCCTGCTTCATCCCGTTCCAGATCGTCCTGATCCCGATGGCCGTGGTCCTGGGCAAACTCGGCCTTGCAGGCACCGTCCCCGGCTTGATCCTTGTCCATGTCGTCTACGGGATCGGCTTCACCACGCTCTACTTCCGCAACTACTACGCCAGCTTCCCAACCGAACTCGTCCGCGCCGCGATGATCGACGGGGCAGGGTTCTTCCGCATCTTCTGGCGCATCCTGCTGCCCGTCAGTGGCCCCATCGCGGTGGTCAGCGTGATCTGGCAATTCACCAACATCTGGAACGACTTCCTGTTCGGCGTCAGCTTCGGGGGCACCAGCCAGCCGATGACCGTCGCCCTGAACAACCTCGTTCAATCCTCGACCGCCGTAAAGGAATACAACGTCCACTTCGCGGGCGCGATCCTTGCCGCCCTACCCACCCTCTTCGTCTACATCGTCGCAGGCCGCTACTTCGTGCGCGGGCTGATGGCGGGCAGCGTCAAGGGATAAGGCGACCGCCGGGCGACAGCAATCGCCCGACGGTCTTTGTTCAACCCAAGCCCGCTTTCACACCAACAAGGGCGAACAACAGGAAAGAAGACGAAAATGAAGATTTTGTCCATACCAGCGCTGCTGCTGGCCACTGCCAGTCCGGCCCTCGCTGACCCCTCGGTCGAAGTGATGCACTTCTGGACCAGCGGAGGTGAGGCCACCGCGCTGGGCGCTATCCGCGACAAGGTCGTCGCCGAGGGCGTCACCTGGACCGACGCACCCGTCGCCGGGGGTGGTGGCGACGCCGCCAAGACCGCACTTCAGGCCCGCATCGCCAGCGGCAACCCGCCCGCCGCTGTGCTCATCCTCGGCCAGAACATCCTCGACTGGGCCGCCGAAGGGATGCTGGGCAATGTCGATGCCCTGGCCGCTGAACAAGGCTGGGATGCGGCCCTGCCTCAGGCGGTGAAGGACTTCACTAAGGTTGACGGCCACTACGTCAGCGTGCCCACCAACGTCCACCGGACCGACATGATCTGGGCCTCCAAGGCTGCCTTCGACAAGATCGGCGCTGCCTATCCGACCACCTGGGAAGAGCTGAACGCGCTTGCCCCAAAATTCCGTGAGGCCGGGATCATCCCCTTGGCCCACGGCGGGCAGGCCTGGCAAGAGGCCTATATGTTCGAGGCCGTCGCCTCCGGCATCCTCGGGGCGGAAACCTACCGCAAAGCCCTGATCGACCTCGACGACGCCACCCTGCGCGGCCCCGAAATGGTTGCGGTTTTCACCGAAATGGCCGAACTGCGCGGCATGGTCGACCCGAACTTCCCCGGCCGCGACTGGAACCTTGCCTCGTCGATGGTGATCAATGGTGAGGCCGCGATGCAGATCATGGGCGACTGGGCCAAGGGCGAATTTACCAACGCGGGC
>JANMGI010000746.1:0-8037 GCA_031374565.1 Paracoccaceae bacterium
CTTGCCCCACAGGTCGGTGCATGGACCCTGCAGAAGGCCAACGGCGGGCGGGGCGTGCTGCTGGGTGGTGTGCCGGGTGTGCTTGCCGCCAAGGTGCTGGTCATCGGTGGCGGTGTCGTCGGCACCCATGCCGCCAAGATCGCCGCTGGAATGGGCGCGGATGTAACCGTGCTTGACCGCTCGATCAACCGCCTGCGCTATCTGGACGATGTCTTTGGCGGCCAATTCAAGAACGCCTACGCCAGCGCGGGCAACACTATCACTCTCGCGCGTGAGGCTGACCTGATCATCGGTGCGGTCCTTATCCCCGGAGCCGCCGCGCCGAAGCTGATCTCCAGGGCACAGTTGAAAGAGCTGAAGCCCGGTGCTGCTCTGGTGGATGTTGCCATCGACCAGGGTGGCTGCTTCGAAACCAGCCACGCCACCACCCATCAGGACCCGATCTACGAGGTCGACGGGATCATGCACTACTGCGTGGCGAACATGCCGGGAGCGGTGGCGCGAACGTCTACCCAGGCGCTTGGCAACGCAACGATGCCCTTCATGCTGGCTTTGGCGAACAAGGGCTGGAAGCAGGCCTGCGCCGACGACAAACACCTTCTGAACGGCCTGAACGTCCACGCCGGCAAGCTGACCTACGCGGCGGTGGGGGCAGCTTTGGGGCTTCCGGCGATTTCGGCAGCGGATGCGCTCAAAATTTGACCTGAACCAAAATGGGAAGCCCCCGCCAGAAGCGGGGGCCTTTCGGTTTTCTGGTGTTCGGCTTTCCGGAATCAGGCCAGCGGACGCGCCTTTAGCTGGGCAACGATTTCCTTCAACAGGTCATTGTCCGAAGGGCCAGCCGGAGCAGCCGGAGCTTCTTCCTTCTTCGGCATCATCTTGTTCATCGCCTTGACCAGCAGGAATACCACCCAGGCAACGATCACGAACTTGATGATCGCCGTGATGAAGTTGCCGATCTTGAACTGGCCCAGCGTGATTGCCGAGAAGTCGATGTTGCCAAGAATCATGCCGATCAGCGGCTGGATCAGGTCATCAACCAGCGAGGTGACGATTGCAGTGAAGGCTGCGCCAATGATGATACCGACGGCGAGGTCGAGCACGTTACCCTTCGATATGAAGGCCTTGAATTCGTTAAGCATTTCACGGTTCCCTATGTGGTGCTGCCTTGACTGGCAGGCTGTCTGATTGCTCAGGCTCTCAGGCCCGCAGGGACTATTGCACAGGTCTTTGCATCGCAATACGGGGAAACTTCACCAAAAAGCCACAATTCACGCGGGATCGGCAGGAAACCAACAGGTCGGCCTTGCAACGCTCAGCCGCGAGGTGCCGCCGCCCTGCGCAAGCGATCATTGATCGCGCGGCCCAGACCCGTTTCGGGCACCGGGGCAAAGGCAATCCGGCCGCCGAGGCCCGCCAACCGGTCAGCCTCGCGCAGGGTCTGGAACAGGTTGGCGGCAGCTTCGACCATATCGCCAGCGTCTGACAGCGACAGCATGCCTTTGACTGCGCCAAAGCCCACCAGAACCTCGCCGTCCCGCGCCACGGTCGCGTTCAGCCTGAGCGTTGCGTCGGGCGCATAGTGCGACGCAAGCTGGCCCGGAGCGGTCGGCTTGCTGGCATCCCCGCCCGTGGTCAGCTGCTCGCCCAGCAAAGCTTCCACCGCCTCAACCGGAACCCCGCCGGGCCGCAGAAGCATAGGCTTATGATCGGCCAGGATGATGGTCGATTCCAGCCCCACCACACAGGCACCGCCATCCAGCACCGCCGCGATCCGACCTGCCAGCCCCTCCAGCGCATGCTCGGCTCGGGTCGGGGACATCCGGCCCGAGGGGTTGGCCGAGGGCGCCGCCAATGGCCCGTCAAAAGTGCGAAGCAGTTGCTGTGCCAGCGGATGCGCCGGTACCCGCACTGCAACGCTTGGCAAGCCCGCCGTAACCAGCGTCGAAATCCCCGCGCCCGGTCTCATTGGAAGCACCAGCGTCAGCGGCCCCGGCCAGAACGCCTGTGCCAAAAGTTGCGCTTTGGGTCCGACGTAAGCGATCCTGTCGACCGCGACAAGATCGGGCAGGTGGACGATCAGCGGGTTGAAGCTGGGCCGTCCCTTGGCTTCGTATATACGTGCAATCGCCATATCCGACCGCGCGTCGCCACCCAGTCCGTACACAGTCTCGGTCGGGAAAGCGACAAGCTCGCCCGCTGCCAGCAGGCGCGCGGCCTCGGCAATGCCAAAGTCATCGGGGGCAAGCGTTCGTGTCATCGGATTTGACGTAGCGTCCAACTTGATGGGCCGGGCGAATGGAATAGCCTTGGATCGGGCGTCCATACGGCAGCCCCCCCGCTTTGCCAAGCACACTCGCGAAGGAGACCCCCATGCCTTACCGCGCCCCGGTCAAGGATATCCGCTTTATCCTGGATCATGTCGTGGGCTTCGCAAAGGTAGCCGCCACGGAACGATTTGCCGATGCGACGCCGGACCTTGCAGAGGCGATTCTGACAGAAGCCGGACGGATCTCGACCGACGTCCTTGCACCACTGAACAAGGGGGGTGACTGGAACCCGGCCCGGCTGGAGAACGGCGCTGTCGTCTCGTCTCCCGGTTTCGCCGAGGGCTACCGCGCGATTGCAGAGGGAGGCTGGGTCGGCATGGCAGCCAGCCCCGCACATGGAGGCATGGGTTTGCCGATCTCATTGGCGCTGGGGGTCGATGACATGATGTCTGGGGCATGCCTGGCGTTGCAGCTGAAGCCACTGCTGTCGAAGGGTCAGATCGAGGCGCTGGAGCACCATGCCGGCGATGAGATCAAGGCAGTCTATCTGCCGAAGCTGACCTCGGGCGAATGGTCGGGGACGATGAACCTGACAGAACCGCAAGCCGGATCGGACGTGGGGGTCTTGCGGACGAAGGCGGTGCCGAACGGCGACGGGAGCTTTGCGATCACGGGGCAGAAGATTTTCATAACCTGGGGCGACAGCGACCTGACCGCGAACGTCTGCCACCTCGTGCTTGCCCGGCTGCCTGATGGGGCCGAGGGGACGAAGGGGATCAGCCTTTTCATCGTGCCGAAGTTCATTCCGGATGATGCGGGTCGGCTGGGCGACCGGAACAGCCTTCGGGTCGTCAGTCTGGAGCACAAGATGGGCATCCATGGCAGTCCTACCTGCGTCATGCAGTTCGATGAGGCGAAGGGCTGGCTGGTGGGGGGCCCGCACAAAGGCATGGCGGCGATGTTCACGATGATGAACAACGCCCGGCTTTCGGTGGCGGCGCAAGGGGTGGGGGTCGCTGAGGCAGCGCTTCAGCATGCGCTGGCCTATGCGATGGATCGCAAGCAGGGCGCGACACCGGTTCCGGGGGCTGGCGGGATCATCGATCATGCCGACGTGCGACGGATGCTGGCGACAGCGCGGGCCGAGGTCTTCTCGGCCCGTTCCATCGCCCTGTCCTGTGCCGTCGCGATAGATATGTCGACGGCGACGGGCAGCCCGGACTGGCAGGCGCGTGCAGCGCTGCTGACCCCGATAGCCAAGGCCTACGGGACCGATGTGGCCTGTGAGGTCGCGCATCTGGGGGTGCAGGTTCACGGTGGGATGGGATTCATCGAGGAGACGGGGGCGGCCCAGTTCCTGCGGGATGCGCGGATCCTGCCGATCTATGAAGGGACGAACGGAATTCAGGCGATGGATCTGGTGGGTCGCAAGCTGGCTGACGGGGGCGAGGCGGCGTTCCGGTTGATCGACGAGATCCAGCGCGGGGCAGAGGCGGGGCGTGCCCGGCTGCCGGACCTTGCGGGCGAGGTCTGGGCGGCAGCCGAGGCGCTGCGGGAGGGGACCGAGGCAGTGCTTGCCCTGCCGATGAATGATCGCTTCGCCGGGGCGGTGCCCTATCTGCGGGCCTTTGCGCGGGTGCTGGGCGGGCAGGCGCACCTGACGGCGGCGCTGGCCGATCAGAGCCGGGAAGCGCTGGCCCGGGTCATGATCCGGCGACTTCTGCCGGAACATGCGGCCTTGCTGGCACAGGCGAAGGAAGGAGCGGCGGGGCTGTATGCGGTGGGGGCGGACGAGTTGGCGGCGTGATGTGTCCACGGTGGACAAAATCTAAAACTATCTAGTTATCAATATATTGAAATTTTCTGTTAGGGATTTCTTAAGACTTGCCCAGGGGGTCGTCGATGACTTCGACACTCCTCGCGGCGGCCCGATGAGGAGGTATCTCTGTCAATCGGCGACAAAGCCCGCAGCCTTGTGGCTCCCATCGCAATACGGTTTGTTCGCGGACTGGCCGCAGCGGCAGAGGAAGGTCTTGGTCACTTTGTCCATCGTCCGCCCGGTGCCGGAAACGATTTCCAGATTGCCCGAAACCATCAGCGGTCCATTTGCCAGTGGCTGGACATTCAGCGGACCGTTGCGAACCTCAAGCGCGGAAAACTCCTTCGACGCAGGCTCGCCCGTCGCCGCAAACCCCGCCTTCGCATGCGCGCCGTCGCAGAACGGCTTGTTCGCCGACTGGCCGCAGCGGCACAGCGTGGCGCGGGGGGTGGCCTGCGGCTCGCCCCTGATCTGCAACTCTGCCTCTACGGCAAGCGGGCCGTTTTCGCGGACGCGAACGGTGTTCACCACCGGGGCCGCGTCGGAGGTTGCCGAGCCATCATTGTGTGACACCCGGATCGCACCCGAAGGACAGGCGAGAGCGGTGTGCATCACCACTTCGGCGCTGGCGGAGTCCGGGTGAATCCATTCGCCCTGTACGTTCGGGACATAGACCTCGGGATGACCGAGCACGCAGTTGCGGGAATGGACGCACCGGCTGGCGTCGAAACGGATGGTGACGTCGCGGCCTTTGACGACTTCTTCGGTCATGGGTGGCTCCTGGCTCGGATGCTGGGTCAGCACAGGAAAGCCGGGAATCGCCGTAGCGGCAAGCGATTGCTTGGGGGGCGGGCCAGCACTCACCTGACCTTCCCCTGCGACGAGGTGGGGGTCACGGTGTGGGATTGCGCAGCTTGTGCGGGGTTCTGGGGGAGAGTCGGGGTGAACCCCGACCTACACGTGCACCGGATAGGGCATCGTCAATCCACTTCCCTTGCTTCGCTGACCAGCATGACGGGGATGCCGTCGCGGATCGGGAAAGCCAGGTGCGCGGCCTTGGAGAGCAGTTCCTGCCGCTCGGCGTCATAGGTCAGGACTGCGTTGGTCACGGGGCAGACCAGCGCCTCGAGCATCCGGCGGTCGGCGGGTTCGCTCATTGCAGGATTTCCTCTTCCCCGCTGCCGCGCAGGGCAAATTCGATCAGGGTCACGATGGTTTCGCGGCGTGTGACAAGGGTGGGGGCTTCCAGAAGCGCCTGCTTGTCTTCGGGCGTGAACGGGCAGAGCATGGACAGCGAGTTGATCAGAAGCTCGGGTTCGGCTTCTTTCAGGCTGTCCCAGTCGGTCGACAGATTCAGCCTGGTAAAGTAGCGGCCCAGAAGCGCCATGAAGTCCTTCCGCCGGAAGCCGGGGTCATCCTCGGTCGGTCCAAGGTCACGTCCGAACGGCGCCCAGTCGACAAGGCAGCGGCGATAGGGCGAGAAGCCCTGCACCTCTTCCTTGACGCGGTAGCGGGACGCGCCGGCAAGGGTGACCATGTAGCGCCCGTCTTCGGTTTCCGAGAACCCGGTCAGGCGGCCGGCGCAACCGATGGCTTGCAGCCGTTTCTCTCCGCCCGGTGTCTCACGCGGCTGGATCATCCCGATCAAGCGGTGCTTGGTCTTCATGCAATCTTCGATCATCGCAAGATAGCGCGGCTCGAAGATGTGCAGGGGAAGGCGGGCCCGGGGCAGCATGAGCGCACCGGGGAGGGGAAAGACCGGAATGGTGTCCGGCAGGTCAGCTGCGTTCATCATGATCATCAGGTAGCCCGCGTCCCGGATCAGGCAAATATCATCGAGGAGAGACGACGCCGCCCGGCAAGGACAATGGGGTCCTGCGGCTTCAGGGCCTCGAATATGATGAAAAGCTGGGTCTTGGCAGCGCCGTCGTTCCATTCACGGTCCCGGCGGAAAAGCTCGAGAAGCTGGTCCACGGCCTCTTTCGCGTTGTCTGCGGCAAGGAGGGCTGCGGCAAGGTCAAAGCGGGCCTTGTGGTCATCGGGGTTGGCATCCACGGCGGCGCGAAGTTCGGCTTCGGGACCGGCGTTGGCGGCCTGACGTGCCAACTCCAGCTGCGCGCGGACGGCGTCCAGTTCTTTTGACTTGGCGATGGCGGGCGGCGCGGCGGCAATCAACCCCTCGGCCTGATCAAGGTTGTCCAGTGCGAGGTGCGAGCGGACAAGGCCCCCGTAGGCGGCGGCATTGTCTGGGTCTTCGCCCAAAATCGCGGCGAAGGTTTCGGCGGCATCGACTGCGGCACCTTCGGTCAGCATGTCTTCGGCGGCCTGGATCGCCTCGGCCAAACCGCCGTCACCGGCCAAAGCTGCGGCACGGTCGACGAAGGCCTTGAGTTCGGAGGCAGGCACAGCCCCCTGGAAGCCATCGACCGGCTGGCCCTGCCAGAAAGCGTAGACGGTGGGAATCGACTGGATGCGCAGCTGAGCCGCGATGCGCTGGTTCTTGTCGACATCGACCTTGACCATGCGGACTTTGCCGCCTGCCGCCTTGACCGCCGCTTCCAGCATCGGCCCCAGCGTCTTGCAGGGCCCGCACCAGGTGGCCCAGAAATCGACGATGACGGGAATTGTCTGGCTGGCTTCGATCACGTCGACCATGAAGCTGGCTTCGGTGACGTCCTTGATCAGATCGGTTTGAGCTTGCGGCTTTTCGCCCAGACCCAGCATTGCGGACCTCCGGTAAGATGTTTGCCCTTATATGGCGGCTGGGGCGGAAAAGGCCAAGGGGTCAGTCCAAGTCACGGGTGGCCCAGTCACAATTAGCGATGTGGTCGTTGACCATGCCGGAGGCTTGCATGAAGGCGTAGGTGATGGTCGGGCCTACGAAGTTGAAGCCTTCGGCCTTGAGCGCTTTCGACAGGCCAAGGGAGTGCGATGTCTGACCGGGAACCTCGGCCAATGTGGCGGGACGGGGTTTGGGCGGCGGGGAAAAAGACCACAGGAACGGGGAGAAACCCTGGCGCGCCTCGATCCGCAGGAAGGCCTGCGCGCCGCGGATGGTGCCTTCGATCTTGCCGCGATGGCGGACAATGCCGGGGTTTTCCAGCAGGCGCGTGACTTCGGGTTCACCCCAGGTGGCGACGGTAGCGGGGTCAAAGCCCTGGAAGGCGGCGCGGAAGTGGTCACGCTTGCGCAGGATGGTGATCCAGGACAGCCCGGCCTGGAAACTTTCAAGAATCAGAAGCTCGAACAGCCGCTTCGGATCGCGTTCGGGGCGGCCCCATTCGTGGTCGTGGTAGGCGGTGTAAAGCGGATCGGTGCCGCACCAGGGGCAGCGATTAGACTTGTCGGCATTTTCCATGGCTGCACCTTTGATCTGGCGGTGGGGCAAATTAGAACAAAATGCGAATATTGACCTTCCGTTTACCCTTGGCTGTCTAAGGTGTCGACAGAGATATGCGCCGGGCGGGGGTTGTGCATGAGCTATATGAAAGAACCGAAGTCGTCGAAGTTTGATCGCGATCCGGCGCTGTCCAGCCCTTTGAACGCGGCAATTTCGGTGCAGGACCGGGAAACGCTGGCGATGGTCGCCTCGGCCTTGAAGGACCGGCGGATGCGGTTGGCGTTTCAGCCGGTGGTCTATGCGGCGGACCCGTCGGTGATCGGGTTTTTCGAAGGCTTCATACGGCTTTTGAACCTGCGCGACCAGGTGATCCCGGCGCGGGATTTCATGGCGGCGGTCGAACAACGGCAACTGGGGCGCGAGATCGACTGTGCGGCCTTGCAGCTTGGGCTGATGGCCATGCAGCGCAACCCGCAGATCCGGGTGTCGGTCAACATGTCGGCGCGGTCGGTCGGCTATCGCCCGTGGATCGACATCCTGCGCCGCGCGTTGCAGGAAACGCCGCGCCTTGGGTCCAGTCTGATCCTTGAAATCAATGAGGCGTCGGC
>JANMGI010000761.1:0-7190 GCA_031374565.1 Paracoccaceae bacterium
GCTTGGAGAAGCCCTTTCCCTTGACTGGCTTAATCAGCACCTTGGGGAAAAGAGCATTTTCCGGCCCGAACATCTCTACCCCGCGCAGGTAGGTGACGTAGATCTTCAAACAATCCAAATAGGCATCACCGACTGGGAAGAACTGGCAGTGGATAGTCTTGCCCGCCTTGGTGTTAACCTCTCGCGCGTCCTGAAATACCTGGCCCATCTCGACATTCACGTGCTTCAGCTTCAGCGATGCCACTGCCCCGTCCCGCGCGTCGGTCAGCATGAAGAAGGCCAAAAGCGCCTTGTCGCGCTTTTGGAACGCAGTGTCGAATGGCACGGCCTGAAAAGCGTGGGCCGCTTGTTGCACGGAAAGGTATGGGATTTCGCGCTGCTGATGGGCCACACGGCCAGCCTTGCGCGTGTTGTTGAAGTATTCGACATCCGGGTAGGTCAGCACCCGCTTGAAGCCTGCCCGGCTGACCAACCAATGGAAGAACCCTCGGACCAACCGCAAAGTGGCATCTACCGTGGTGACCCCCAAGGGCTTTCCTGTGGAGATGTTCTTCTGCCTGCCGAGCCAAGCCTTGAAATCCACAGCCTGTTGCCTGTTGAACTTCTTGAAGGGCTTGAACTTTGTGCTTTCCTCGAACCGCCGGATTGCCGCCCGAGCTTTGTCGATCGAGGTTTCATTCTGCCCCTTCGCATGGCGCAAGTAGGTGGCGTACTCTAATTTGATCCGCTCGTTCTCTTCCAGAAATCTGGCCATCTGCTCAACTCCTATCCTGCCCGTTCTAGTCGCGGTTCTGGCTCGCGTTTCCACCCAGTTGAGCGGTGGGCGGGAAGTTATGGTTCACACAGGGTTTGAGGGGTTTCTTTAGGGTGACTTCTTGTTGCGTATCGTGATGGTCAGAACCTTGGCGAGTTCAGCGCAAAGGGCCGGGCTGGCAAACTTGCCACAAGACCCCAAACAAGTCTCGCAAAGCACCTCTAGCCTCCCACCAATGTCATTGTAGGGCCGGTAGTCAGCCATGCCGCCCAAGGCTCGCTTTGCCTCATTGCAGGTCATGCAGAGGAACTGATCCCGCGCGAGGCGACGTTCGGGTTTGTTGGCACGCTTGTTGAGGAATTCCTTCAGCGCAAAGCCAAGGATCAGGTGCGGCTTCTGGCTGTCTAGAACCTGCAAGCAAGATCGACGCCAAAGCCGAACAGTTTGCACCGAAACGCCAAGCAGGTCCGCAGCCTGTTTGTAGGTGTACTGACTGTGGATCTTGACCCTGCGCGCCGAAACGCGTCTGGCCATCAGATGTGCCCACCTTTGCTCGGATCAACTCGGCTAGCTTCGGCCCATGCGTTCAGGTCCGCGCCCCAGTAAATGATCTTGCGGCCAAGGCGGCAGTAGGCAGGCCCAATCCCCTTGTGCCGCCATTGTGCGAGCTTGCCGCGAGCACCGATCAGATCAAGTTCGTGGTCGCCAAGCACATAGTTGCGGGTTTCATCAAACAGCTTTGTCACGGTAATGCTCGTCCATTGGTTGCGATCACCGCACGCTCAAGGAACGAAGTCGAATGTAACAGCGCGAGCGAAAGCCCAAAAAACCGGTAGGAAAAGCGGGTCGACTAACTCCCCTTTCCCAGCATGGCCTGGAACAACGCATCTTCTGAGTTCTTCCGATGCAACCCTCGAGTGTCACCGAACAGAAGCCCCGAAAGTGCGTTGATGGGTAGAGGCTTTAGATCGCCTTCAGACAGCTGCCCGAGAGCCCATTCTGCAGCGTTCCTGACGTCGGCTCCGACATCCAAGACCTTGAATATCTCTTCTAAAGCTCGACCAAAGTCCGTGGACGGATGCCCCCCATCGCGTGCGGTACCAAAAGTAGGTTTCCGCCCTGTGGTACGCGCTACTCGTTTGGCGAAGCGCAATGCTATCGTCCGGGCATATTGGATAGGTGCTCGACCTGTACTGCTCCAGAAGATCGCTTCCTGGCTCTTCAGCTCCCGGTCTCTGAATTCGAGTGCCGCCACCAAATCGAAAAGCAACGATGCCACGACAGTGCTGACACCGACACTAGAAGCGTTCGAGCACGTTAGATCAAAAACCGTCTCCAACCTGTCAGTTCGGCAATTGCTTCGAACGCTGGCGTCATCGGACTTCAGAACTTTCCTGATTGAGTCATGTTCCGGGCCTCCCTTGGTTGACGCACCGTTCAGGATCAGCGCTATGAGAGGCTTCGCGCTCTCCAAGGCGGAACTTACGGTCCGCTTCTCTTGCAAGAATTCAGCTTTGGAGTCGTGAGAGTTCGGTCGCGAGATGTCGAACGGCGGAGCATCGGTTCCCATCAAGCCAACTGGCTTCGGCAGGTAAAGCGTTCAGCAATAGTCCAAAGGCGCTTGTTGACACTGGCTTCTTCCATAAAAACTCATGCTACCAGAGACCTTTTGCACCTCCATTCCGTTGTTCTCGGTTCGTTTCAATGCATATGCTGTCGGAGAAAGGTTGTCCGCCAGGCCACTTTTGACCTTTACGTAATCTGGACCGCTGCAGCGTCATGCTTTACTTTATCTGGACCACTGCAGCGTCAGGTCTATGACTTTGCCCTCACTGCCTGCGACGAAGCCTGACCAGCGCTCCATCAAGAGGCGACGCTTCTCCAACAGATCCGACCGCGCATAGGCTCGCGGAACGTCGGAACCAGCTTTGTGCGCCAAGCTCATCTCAGCAACTTCACTTGGGGCATTCGCCGCTTCTGCAGCCCAATCCCTGAATGTCGAACGGAAGCCATGAACAGTAACCCCTTCGACACCCATCCGGCGCAACAGCATGAGCATCGCCATGTTGGACAACGGCTTGTGTCGCTTTTGCCCTTCAAAAACGAACTCAGATTGCATTGCTTGCAGTGGTTCAATGATCCCTAGCATCTCGTCCGTGAGTGGCACCCTATGGACCTCGCCGCCCTTCATCCGATCCGCCGGGCAAGTCCAAAGCCGGGAGGTAATGTCGACCTCATCCCATTTCATCCCTAGGACTTCGCCCGTACGTGATCCTGTAAGGCAGGTGAACTTCAGTGCTTGCGCGGCCATTGCGTCTCTCGCCTTCAGATCGTTGTAGAAGGAGGGCACATCCTGCCAGCGCATGGCATTGTGGTGCTTTGGCTTGGCTTTCACCTTGGGCAACACCCTTGCATCGCCAATTGCAGTGACCGGGTTCTCACCCGACCGAAAGCCTTTGGACTTAGCGACGTCCAGAACGATCTTGAGCCTTTGAGCCAATCGCCGGGCAGTTTCGTGCTTCTCCGTCCAGATCGGTGAAAGGCACATCAGCACTTCCGGCTCGCGAATGGTATCAACTGGCATTCGCCCGATCTTGGGAAAGGCCTAGTCGCGCAAGGTGTTGATCCACTGCGCCCCGTGTTTGTCGTTCTTCCAGGTCGGCATCCGGTCGATGTGAACCTGCCGGGCGACCTCTTCAAAGGTCGGAATCTCTCGGCTGGCATTGAAGCGCGGGTTCAGGCCCTGCTTGGCCATGCGGCGATACTCCAGCGCGCGTTCCCGCGCCTGATGAGCGTGACCACATCGGCCCCTCCCAATCCGAAGTCCGTGCGAAGTGATGCATCCTTCATGTTCTTCTGGCCCTTGACGACACGCCGGACAATCCAGCGCCGCGCGCCCGATGGATCAACGACCAAGTACAACCCGCCGCCGTCGCCGTGCCGCCCAGCACCCAGGTTCTCCACAAGTTTCTTGGTCAGCTTCCCGGTAAGCGCCATTTCTAGTACCACACTTCATACCACTCAACGTAATCGTACGAGCGCAATCGAAACAAAACTAGGGCAAACGAGAGCGCTGAGGTGTGTCAGCAAAATAACGAAAATCTTCATCCCCTGCGAGCGAAGAGAAATAGTTGCGGCGGGCAAGTGGCGGAAGCGGTGGGATTCGAACCCACGGTACGGTTCCCCGCACGCTAGTTTTCAAGACTAGAGCCTTAAACCACTCGGCCACACTTCCAGATGCACGTTTCGGAACGGGTCCGACGCGCCGAAGTCCGCATACCCGCCACAGAACGATTCTGAAAGGCTGTCTTCCGGGCAATCACGGGCGATTTCCGCTGATCGTGAGGGGGCCCATGCGCCTCTGCCCTTCCCACCGCTTGCGCAAGGGGGTATGGTCGCACACAAGCAGACGATCCTGATGGGGAAGACGGGCGAATTGCGCTCGGGCCTTAACGCCAAATCCACGGGAAGTAGATGGGTCAAGCGCGGCGTCCAGACCGCGCGGTTCTGAGGGCGGACGATGGCAAGAGCGGCACTCCGGGATATTGTTTTCGGCCTCGCGGCGACGGGTCTTTTGATGGGCTGCGTCGAAGGCGGCGGAAAAACCGGCACGGGTGACGGGGCGGGCTTCGTTTCGGCAGCGGGCAAGAAAAAATCTGGTGCCCAGGATGTCGAAGCCCCCGAGGTCTATCAGGCCACCGACAGCGCGCTTTGGGATGGCCGCCCGTCGCTGGGCGGGATCTGGGTCGCTGCAGCCGATGTGACGAACCCCGAACGCGCGCTTATGTTCAACCCCGCGACCGGCAAGTCGGTCACCGGTGCGCTTTTCAAGCGCGAACGCGACAATCCTGGCCCGAAGCTTCAGCTGTCGTCTGACGCCGCCGAAGCTCTTGGCATCCTTGCGGGCCAACCGACCGAAATCAAGGTGACAGCGCTGCGCAAGGAAGATCCCGCAGAAGACGCGGCTGCTGAAGCCGTCGCCCCGGAAGACGCCACAGCGACCGAAGGCATCGTCCCCGCCAAGGACGGAGATGCAGCCGCAATCGCCTCCGCCGCGCTGGATGCCGTGGATGCGGGTGCGGCCAAGACCGACAAAAAACCCGACCCATCCGCCAAGGACGCCGACCCCGCTGCCGCAGCTGCGACAGGGGCCGCCGCTGTGGCGGCAGTTGCCGTAGATGGCGAAACGTCGCTTGATGCACCACCGAAGAAGAAAACCTGGAAGGAACGCCGGGCCGAGGCGAAAGCCGCGCGCGAAGCCAAGAAGCGGGCCTCCGCCGATGCCAAGGCCGCAGCTGCCGCCGCCGCTGCCGGAACGGCAATCGTTGCAGGCGAGGACCCGACCACCACGCCCGACGCGGCAACTGCAGCGATGGCCCCGATCGAATCCGCCCCGCTTGATGCCCGCACCCCCGACGTGGCCAAGGCCGCCGAAAAGGCCTCCGACAAGCCGACCGTGAAAGCAAAGCCTGCCGCAGTGGCCCCCGCAGTCGAACCGGCCCCTTCAGCAACTCCGGCTGACACCGGCCCGGCCCGCCCGATCCAGGTCGCCTCCTTTTCCAAGGAAGACAACGCCGAGCGCGCCGCCGAAGCCCTCGCCAAGATCGGCGTCACCGCCACGCCGCAGAAGTCCGACAAGGCTGGAAAAGCCGTCTGGGGCGTCGTGGTCATGGGTGACGCGGCCATGCTGAAAAAGATCAAGGATGCCGGTTTCGCCGACGCCTATTTCCTGAAGTAAAGGCCTCCAATGCTGCCCTCAATTCAAGGTCGCCTGCGTCCCGTTCTGATCCTGCTTGCCTTGGTGTTGGCAGCCCTGCCCGCCCGCGCCTTCGAGACCGCGGCCACTGCCGCCTGGGTCTATGACATGACGACGGGCACCGTGCTGATGGACAAGAACGCCGACCAGCCGGTCCCCCCGGCCTCGATGTCCAAACTGATGACCATCAACATGCTGTTCGAGGCCCTGAAAGATGGTCGGGTCACCATGGACACTACCTTTGCCGTTTCCGACAAGGCCGTGCAGATGACCCGCGACGGCGGCTCGACCATGATGCTGCAACACGATGACCGACCCACCGTGGAAGAGCTGATCCACGGCATGATCATCAACTCGGGCAATGACGCCTGCGTCGTGGTCGCCGAAGGTCTTGGCGGCACTGAAGAGGCTTTCGCCCAGCAAATGACCCTGCGTGCCCCGGCTATCGGGCTGACGAATTCCACCTTCATCAATGCGTCGGGCTGGCCCGCCGATGGCCACCGGATGTCGATGCGCGACCTTGGCATCCTTAGCAAGCGCCTGATCGAAGAGTTTCCCGAATACTACCCGGTCTTCGGGATGACGGAATACACCTACAAGGACCGCTCGCCGGACAACCGCTTCAACCGCAATCCCCTTCTCAAACTGGGGATCGGTGCGGACGGGTTGAAGACCGGCCACACCTCCGAAGCGGGCTACGGCCTGGTCGGGTCGGCCAAGCAGGGCGACCGCAGGATCGTCTTTGCCATCACCGGCCTGCCGTCCGACCAGGCCCGCGCCGAAGAGGCCGAGCGGATCGTCGGCTGGGCCTTCCGCCAGTTTTCAGAAAAGACCGTCGCCAAGACCGGCGTGCGCATCGCCGAGGCCGAGGTGCATCTGGGCGACGCCGACATGGTGGGCCTTGTTCCCGCCGAGGATGTGAAGCTGCTGGTTCCCGCCCTCGTGCAGGACAGCGTGACCGCCGAGGTGGTCTACAACGGCCCCCTGATCGCCCCGGTCGTCAAAGGCTCTGCCGTGGCCGAACTGATCATCCACGCCCCTGACCTGCCCGACCGCCGCGTGCCTCTGGTGGCCGAAGCCGATGTCGGCAAAGCCGGGTTCCTGAAGCGGGTAACCACTGCGGCAGGCACATTATATGGCGACTATCTCGGGTCACCGGCCAGCTGAATGCCCGGCCTCTTCATCAGCCTTGAAGGCATCGACGGGTCCGGCAAATCCACGCAAGGCCGCCGCCTGGCCGAAACCTTGCGCGCCCACGGCCTCACCGTCACCCTGACTCGCGAACCCGGCGGCAGCCCGGGTGCCGAGGAAATCCGCCGACTGGTCCTTGAAGGTCACGTTGACCGCTGGTCGGCGGAAACCGAGATCCTCCTCTTCACCGCCGCCCGCCGCGACCATCTGGAAAAGACCATCCGCCCGGCGCTGGATCGGGGCGAGATCGTGATCACCGACCGCTTCGCCGATAGCACCCGCATCTTCCAGGGCATCACCCGAGGCGATCTGACCGATACGGTGAACCGCCTGCACGACCTGATGATCGGGGTAGAGCCTGACCTGACCCTCCTCTTCGACCTCGACCCCGCCAAAGGCCTCGCCCGCGCCACCGCCCGCGCGCGGGTGGAACTGCGCCTTGAAGACATGGGCCTCGCCTTCCAGACCAAGGCCCGCGCGGGGTTTCTG
>JANMGI010000008.1:0-3242 GCA_031374565.1 Paracoccaceae bacterium
ATTCGTCGGAAAACGCAGGGCCGGCCAGGACAACGGCGGCAAAGATGGCATACAGTTTCAATTCGATCTCCTGCCAAGCGAACAGGGCCGAAGTGGCCCTCGTCAATGGTTCCAGAAGGCACGCAGATGTCCCTTTTCGTCAAGGCCAGTCTCGCCTACCTGATCCCGGTCTTCACCGTTGCTTTCGTCATCGGCGCTGTCCGGGTCACCTTCGTCGCCCCCGCCCTCGGCCCGCTGCTGGCCGTGGCGCTGGAAGTGCCGCTGATCCTGGCCATTTCCTGGTGGATCGCGGGCCAAGTCCTCCGCCGCTGGTCCCCCACGAGGGCAGAGCGCCTGGCCATGGGGATCGTTTCCTTCGCGATGCTCATGCTTCTGGAACTCTGCACCGCCATAGCTTTCGGTGAGACTGTTGGGCAATTCTTCACCACCATGACCACAGCCGCAGGGGCGCTTGGCCTTGCAGGCCAGATCGGCTTTGCTCTTATCCCCCTGATCCGTCAGCCCAAAGGCTGAGCGCGTTCGACAAGCCGCGCAAAGAAGCTGGCCCCGACCGGCGCCGCCTCGTCGTTGAAGTCGAACGCGGGATGATGCAGCCCTGCCCCCGGACCCGTGCCAAGGAAAAGATACGCCCCCCGCCGCGCCTCCAGCATGTAGCTGAAATCCTCCGACCCCATCTCGCGGCCCGCCCGCGCATCCACCGCGTCCTCGCCCGATACCTCGCGCGCCACGTCGGCGGCGAAATCGGCCTCTTCCTCGTGGTTGATCGTCGCAGGGTATCCCCAGTCATAGTCGATCTGCGCCGTGACCGCGTAGGCAGCCGCATGACCCTCGACGATCTCATGGAAGCGCTTTTTCAACAGCGCCCGCACATCCGGCTTGAAGCAGCGGATGGTGGCGGCAAAGGTCCCGTCCTCGGGGATGATGTTCGACGCGCTGCCGGTGTGGATCATGGTGACCGAGATCACCGCCTCGTCCAGCGCATAAACGTTGCGCGGAATGATCGTCTGGATCGCCTGCACCATCCCGACAATCGCCACCACCGGATCGACGCAGTCATGCGGTGTGGCCCCATGCCCGCCCCGGCCCGTCACCTTGACCACTGCCGTATCCACCGATGCCATCAGGGGCCCCGGCGTGGTCTGGAAGTAGCCGAAGGGAATGTTCGGCGCATTGTGGATGCCGTAAACCTGCGCGATGTCGAAGCGGTCCATCATGCCCTCCTGCACCATGACCTGGCCCCCGCCGCCGTCTTCCTCCGCCGGCTGGAAGATCAGAGCCACCGTCCCGGCAAATTTCCGCGTCTCCGCCAGATACTTCGCCGCCCCCAGAAGCATTGTCACATGCCCGTCATGCCCGCAGGCGTGCATCTTGCCCGGCACGGTCGACGCATAGGCCGCCCCCGTCAGTTCTTCGATTGGCAGCGCATCCATGTCGGCGCGCAGGCCGATCACCGGGCCCGGTGCTGACCCCTTGATCAGCGCCACGATCCCGGTTTTCGCGATCCCCTCGTGGATCTCGTCCACCCCGATCTCGCGCAGCCGCTCCACGATCCACGCCGCCGTCTCGTGGCAGTCGAACGCCAGTTCCGGGTGCTGATGCAGATAGTGCCGCCACCCTTTCATTTCCTCGGCGTATGAGGCGATACGGTTCAGAACGGGCATGGCGGACTCCTTCGCGCTGTGTTTGATCACATCCGAATTCTTGCCGGACCGCAATGCGCGAAGCGGTGATGAAGGCGCAGCATAGGATCAGGAGAGCCTTACCCGCAGCCCAGGGAACCGGTCATCTCCGATGCATTTTCGCACCACGTTTCAGGATGCCCCTCGCGCAGATATCCGTTTTTTCTCAATTATTCCGGAGGGTCTGTTATCTTGAGCGGACAGGCACATCACAAGATGCCGACCTTTGGAGAGCAGCAATGACACGACAGTCCCCGCTTCTGGCCGCGATCCTTGTGGCTATGGCATGCCCCCTCCATGCCGGGGGGCCAACAGTCATCGCCACCGATCCCGTCCCAGAAGCTATGCCCGCACCCATCTCGGGTGTCGACTGGTCCGGCCCTTATGGTGGTCTCAGCTACGGCCGCACCAGCGGTAGCATGGACATGGATCGCTTCGGCCTTTTCGACTACACGGACGGTCACGCGACTGGCGGTTTCCTCGGCTACAACCTTCAACGCGGCAAGCTGGTCTACGGGGGTGAGCTGTCCTATGCCACCGTCTCCGGCATGGTGTTCAGCGACGCAAGCCTTGGCGGCGATGACACGGTCGACTCGCTTCTGGAACTGCGCGGCCGCGTCGGCTACAGCCTTGGCAATGCGCTGATCTACGGGGCTTTCGGTCTGGCCAAGGGCAACTACACCCTCAACGCGCTAGACACGCCGACGGCCTCCGGCACCAGTCTTGCAATCGGGATGGACTACCTGATGACCAGCCAGGTCTTCGTCGGCCTGGACTACACCCGCCGCACCATGGACGGCGCAAACGAGAACCCCGGCAACCCCTTCAACTTCGACGCCCCGGTGGATTCGCTTTCGGTGCGCGTTGGCCTGACGTTTTAGGCCGTGCGCGCGGGGGCTGGCCTTCGCCCCCGCGCCCGCCCTAATCTGGCTCCGCACCCCAGCGCGAGGCCCCATGCCCCACCCCTCCGACCTCCCCGCCACCGGCATCGACCGCCTGCTCGCCATCATGGCTGCCCTGCGTGACCCGCAGACCGGTTGCCCCTGGGACATCGCGCAGACCTTCGCCACCATCGCACCCTACACGCTGGAGGAAGCGCACGAAGTCGCCGACGCCATCGACCGCGAAGCCTGGGGCGAGTTGAAGGGAGAGCTTGGCGATCTTCTCTTCCAGACCGTCTACCACGCCCAGATGGCGTCAGAGGCCGGGCATTTCACCTTCGCCGATGTCGTGACCGCCATCTCCGACAAGATGCTCGCCCGCCATCCCCATGTCTTCGGCACCCAGTCCCGCGACAAGTCCCCAGATCAGCAAACCGCCGACTGGGAGGCGCAGAAGGCCGCCGAACGCGAAGCCTCAACGTCGGGGGCCCGCACTCTTGACGGCATCGCCGCCGCGCTTCCCGCCTTGACCCGCGCCCTGAAACTGCAAAACCGCGCCGCCCGCGTCGGCTTTGACTGGCCCTCCACCGATCAGGTCCTCGACAAACTCCTTGAAGAGGCCCGCGAGGTCGTCGAAGCCCGTGACACCCTCACCCAGACCGAAGTGACCGAAGAAATCGGC
>JANMGI010000010.1:0-1640 GCA_031374565.1 Paracoccaceae bacterium
CTGGTCGTTGCCGTAGACGACATCCACCAGTTTCAGGTCCTTGTACTTGGCGTCCGAGGCCATCGTGCCCTTCATCGCTTCGATCCAGGCGTTCTGGTTCGACGCGTCGGGGCTGGCCGACAGGATCGCGACTTCGCCCGCACCACCGGCAAGATCAAAGGCCATGTCGGCCATCACGACACCGATGGAGCCGAAGTCGACCTGGGCCACGAAGAAGCTCTCGCCTGCGCCGTTCGGGATCGGGCTGTCCCAGGTCACGACCTTGGTGCCAGCGGCAGCAGCGGCTTCGGCTGCGGGGGCGATCTGGTCGCCCGCGTTGTTCGACAGCATCACGACATGCTGCTTCTGCGTCGCGGCGGTGGTCAGCATTTCGACCTGACCCGCGGCCGAATTTTCCGGGGTCGGACCGATGAATTCCAGTTTGCCGGTCGACTTGAGTTCGGCGGCAGCTTCCTGAGCGCCACGGTTGGCCTGATCGAAGGGCAGGATGCCGAGGAACTTCGGCAACAGGACCGCGTTCACTTCCTGGCCGGGGGCGGCAGTCACCGCTTCGGCGAACGCGGTCGAGCCCATCAGGCTGGCCGCAAGACCTGCCGCAAGGGCAAGGCTGGAAAGTTTCATCATCATTTGGTCGTCTCCTCCCGTTTGTTATGCCTGCCGTGCCCTCCTCAGGCGGCGGTCAGGACCTTCGCTTCTTTAGGGTCGATCAGGATCACCTCGACACCCAGTTGCCTGAGATGATCCAGCATGTGCGGCGGCGCGCCCGTATCGGTGACCAGCGTGGAGACGCGGGTCAGGGGGCAGACCACCATGTTGCCGCGCGCCTCGAACTTGGAGCTGTCGGCGACGACAATCAGGTTTTCGGTGCGGGTCAGAAGCTTGGCTTCGGCCCGGGCCACCAACGGGTCGCTTTCGATAATGCCAAGGGGCGTGATCGAATAGCAGGACATGAACATTTTTGAGGCGGCGAAGTGCTGGATCGCGTCTTCGTCGAAGGGGGAGAGGATGATCCCGGCCTCACGGTACAATTCGCCGCCGGGCAGGACGACCCGGTTCATCGAGTGGGCGATGAGTTCCTGCGCTATGGGGAACGAGTTGGTGAGGACCTGCATCCGGTGCTGGCGGAGGTATTGCGCCATGAACCAGGTAGTGGAGCCTGCATTCAGGATGATGGAATCGCCATCCCGACACAGGTTGGCGGCCCCTTGGGCAACGGCGCGCTTGAGATCGGCGTTCAGAGTCTGGCTGGCGTCGAAGCTGGGCGCGGTCAGCGGCGTCTGGCCGGAGGCGACGGATTCCGCCCCGCCGTGGACGCGCCGAAGCTGGCCGGAGTCTTCAAGCTTCGCAAGGTCGCGGCGCAGGGTGGCGACCGAAGCGCCGGTCACACCCACAAGGTCGGCGACGCGGACGATGCCACGGTCCCGAAGTCGGGTCAGGATCAGTTGCCATCTTTCGCGTTCATGCATCATGGACAGAAGGCTGTCAGAATCGCTCATATCCGTCAATAAGCAATCGTAATGCTGCATTGCGGAAGATTCTCTGCGGTGCAGAATGGCGTTTCATGATTGACTGTGAGCGCTTTACCCCTATCCTTGGAATCAACTTCCTTTAGCCAAAGCCGGACCCATGACCCAGGAAAT
>JANMGI010000018.1:0-2166 GCA_031374565.1 Paracoccaceae bacterium
CCATCCGGGGGGGTCTCGCGGACGAAATCCACCGCTGCCGCGACAAAGGCCGCCACCCCCGACTTCATGTCGCAGGCCCCGCGGCCATACATGAAGCCCTCGTCCATTTCCGCCCCGAACGGGTCATGCCGCCAGGCATCGGCGTCGCCCACCGGCACCACATCGGTGTGGCCGTTGAAGCCGAACGCCTTGTTCGCCCCCGCCTTGCCCCACCGCGCGTAAAGGTTGGCGATCCCGCCCCGGTCCACCCGCGTGCACTGAAACCCCGCGCCCGCAAGGACGCCCTCCAGCAGCACGATCGCCCCACCCTCAGCCGGAGTGACAGAGGGGCAGCGGATCAGCTTGGCGGTCAGTTCCACCGGGTCGATCTGTTCGAAAGGCATCATCGGGTCCAGCTTTGGGGCACTTTGGTTCCCTAACCGCTCAGGCCCCAACCTGCAACCGCAAGGCGTTTTACTGCGACGGCGGCCCCGTCGTCAGTCGAAAAACGGCGTGATCTCGGCCACGATGACCGAGTTTTCCTTCAGCGCGCGCTCCATCAGGAAGCGCTCCTCATCCTCGATCTCTTCGCCGCCCTTCAGCCGTTCTTCCAAAGTGCCCAGACCTTGCACTTCCAGGGGCGACATCTCGGCTTCCTTCAGGATCGCCACCGTCTCGCGTACCGCTTCCGCCTCATCGACGCCCGAGGCGTAGCACAAAAGCGCCGCACCCGTGGCCTTGGGGGGAAGCCCGTCGCCCTCCTTGCGGCCGACCTCGACGATCAGCGAATACACCTGCTGCGGCCGCTTGGGCTTGGCCCCGTCTTCTGTCGTGTCCGTCACAGCAAGCCTCCTCGAACCGTCGTTTTCCGAAGTGCCGGGCAGCATCCGGTTTGTCAACCGATTGAACGGACCACCCGCGCGGATTGGTTGTTTACAGTTTTAGCTATCTTGAACCGACCGATTAACCATTCCTGAGATGTTTCCCAGCAGCCTCGCCCCGTCACGCCAAGTGTGAGGGTGCCATGGTCAACGCCACGAAACTGCCGGTCGAAACCAATGTCAGCGCCATGAAGATGGCCGATGCGATGTTCGGCTCCGGCATCAAGATCGTGAACGCCAGCTACTCGGGCGATCCCTTGTCGGCGGGCATCTTCACCAAGGGCGATACCATCGCCCCCGAAGTCACCCCCTCGGACACCGGCGTGATCCTGTCCACCGGCAAGGCCAGCGATTTCACCAATGCAAAGGGCGAGGCGAACCAGACCGCCTCCCGCACCACCGACACCAAGGGCGTCGATGGCGACAAGGACCTGAACGAAATCGCGGGCGGAAAGACGTTTGACGCGGCGATCTTCAAGGCCGACTTCATCCCAGCAGGGTCTACCCTGACGATGCAGATCACCTTCTCGTCCGAAGAGTATCTGGAATACGTCGGCTCGGGCTTCAATGATGCGGTGGGCGTCTGGGTCAACGGGGTGAAGGCCAAGCTGACCGTGGGCGATGGTGACATTTCCATCGACAACATCAACCCGACCAAGAACGGCAACCTATATGTCGACAACGCCAAGGACCAGTTCAACACCGAAATGGACGGGTTCACTGTCACCCTGACGCTGAAAGCGCCGGTGATTGCGGGCAAGGTGAATACCATCAAGATCGGCATCGCTGACGGGGGCGATGCGGCCTATGACAGCAACCTGCTGATCGCGGGCGACAGCGTCCAGACCGCCGTTGTCGCGGTCGCTGACAACTTCACGGTCGGTCTGGGTGGCGATGCCACCATCAATCTGGTGGGCAATGACATCAACACGGCTGGCGGCACGCTGACGATCACCAAGATCAATGGTGTTCCGGTCAAGGCGGGCGACCATGTGATCCTGCCCTCGGGGCTTGAGATCGTGGTCAACGGCGACGGCACGATCACCGCCATTGCCGACTGGGGCGATGAAATCGGATCGGCCAGCTTTTCGTATGAGGTGATGAACAAGATCGGCATCACCGATGTCGGCTTCGTTGTGGGTGAGGTTGTGCCCTGTTTCGTCGAAGGCGCACGGATCGAAACCGCACAGGGTCCGGTTCCTGTTGAAAGGATCGCGGTCGGTGATCAGGTCCTGACCTTGGACCACGGCTTCCAGCCGGTCGCCTGGCACGGTGTCCGGCAGGTGCCATCGACTGGGGCTATGGC
>JANMGI010000025.1:0-9195 GCA_031374565.1 Paracoccaceae bacterium
CGGGTTGTGCGTGCAGGGCGTCTGGCACGAATAGTCGACGTTGTAGAACGGCACATCTTCCGCGCGCGGCATCGGGTAGTCCATGTACGACCCCGTCAGAAGCTGGCCGGTTTCGTCATAGGCGGTAAATTCGCACAGGGCTTGGCCGATCCCCTGACCCACGCCGCCGTGCACCTGACCCTCGACGATCATCGGGTTCATGATGTTGCCGAAGTCGTCCGCACAGTGGAAGGCCACCACGTCGACCTTGCCGGTGCCTTCGTCCACCTCGACCTCGCAGATGTAGGCACCCGCGGGGTAGGTGAAGTTGGCAGGGTCATAGAACGCCGTCTCTTCCAGCCCGGGTTCCAGCGTCTCGAGCGGATAGTTGTGCGGGACGTAGGCGCTGAAGGCGATCTCGCCGAAGGTCTTGGCCTTGTCGGTGCCCGCAACGCTGAACTTGCCGTCGGCAAAGGTTATGTCGCCCTCTGACGCTTCCAGCATGTGGGCGGCGATCTTCTTGCCCTTGGCGACGATCTTGTCCAGGGCCTTGTCCATCGCGGTGCCGCAGACCGCCAGCGACCGGGACCCATAGGACCCCATCCCGAACGGGATTTTCGACGTATCGCCATGCACGATCTCGACCGAGGTTTCCGGGATGCCCAGCTTGTCGGCCACGATCTGGGCAAAGACCGTCTCGTGGCCCTGGCCGTGGCTGTGCGCCCCGACCATGACGCTGATGTTCCCGGTCGCATTCACCCGCACTGTCGCGGCGTCATAAAGGCCCACGCGGGACCCAAGGATGCCCACCAGATTGGACGGTGCAATCCCGCAAGCCTCGATCCAGGTAGAAAGCCCCATGCCGCGCAGTTTGCCCCGCGCCTTGCTGTCCGCAGCCCGCTTGGCAAAGCCCGCCACGTCGGCCATCTGGACAACCTTGTCCAGCGTGGCCTGATAGTTGCCGGTGTCATACAGAAGACCCACCGGCGATTGGTAAGGGAACTGGTCCGGCGTCAGCAGGTTCTTCCGCCGCACTTCGAACGGGTCAAGGTTCAGTTCGCGGCACATCTTGTCGACCACCCGTTCAATCGAATAGGTCGCCTCGGGCCGTCCCGCACCACGATAAGCGTCAACCGGCGCGGTGTTGGTGAAAACGGTTTTCACGTTCACATAGACATGTGGCACCTTGTAGGGCCCGGACATCAGCGTGCCGTGCAGGAAGGTCGGCGTCGCAGTCGAGAAGTTCGACAGATACGCCCCCACGTTCGCCAAAGTCTCGGTCCGGATCGCCAGGATTACACCGTCCTTGGTGCAGCCGAGTTCAATCTTCGTCACATGGTCGCGGCCATGCGCGTCGGTGAGGAAGCTTTCCGAGCGCTCTGCCGTCCAGCGCACTGGGCGACCAAGGCGCTTCGCCGCCGCCAGAACCAGCGCCTCTTCGCCGTAGTGATAGATCTTTGACCCGAACCCGCCGCCCACATCGGGCGCCACCACGGTCAGCTTGTTTTCCGGGATCCCCAGCACGAAGGCTGATACCAGAAGCCGCGTCAGGTGCGGGTTCTGGCTGGTGGTCGTCAGCTTGTAGTCGCCGGTGCCGGGGTTGTATTCGCCGATGGATGCCCGAGGCTCCATCGCGTTCGGGATCAGCCGGTTGTTCACCAGGTCAAGTGTAACGACATGCGGCGCGGCCTTCATCGCCGCATCGACAGCCGCGCGGTTGTCTTCGATCCAGCCCCAGTCAAAGCAGACGTTGTCCGGGATCTCATCATGCACGCGATTCGTAGCATCGGCCACGGCCACCTTCATGTCGACGATCGCGGGCAGTTCCTCGATCACGCTGTTATCGGCCAGTTGTTCGGCCGCATCGCGCGCCTGTTCGTGGGTCTCGGCAATCACGGCTGCATAGGCGTCGCCCACATGGCGAACCTTGCCATGCGCCAGCACCGGGCGCTTCGGTTCGCGCATGGGCGTGCCGTCACGGCTGTTGATCAGCCAACCCGCCGGGTTGCCGCCGACATCCTTGAAATCCTCGCCGGTGAAGATCGCCAGCACGCCCGGCATCGCGGCGGCCTTTGCGGTGTCAATCGTCATGATCCGCCCATGCGCGACGTTCGAGCGGACAAAGACCGCAGCCGCCTGGGCGTGGATGGTGATGTCATCGGTGTAGTTTCCGCGTCCGGTCAGGAAGCGGATATCCTCGCGGCGCTTGGTGGACGCACCTATCCCGTGATCTTTCGGCATCTGATCCCCCCTATTCCGCAGCCAAAGCGCTGACGTTCTGCCCAGAGGCAGCCATCACGGCCTTGACGATGTTATGATACCCTGTGCAACGGCAGATGTTGCCGTCCAGGTAGTGCCGCACCTCGGCCTCCGAAGGCCTTGGGTTTTCCGCCAGAAGCGCTGCCGAAGACATCACCATGCCCGGTGTGCAGAACCCGCATTGCAGCCCGTGGTGGTCCTGAAACGCCTGCTGGATCACGCTGAGCGACCCATCCGCGTTCGCCATGCCTTCGATGGTCTTCACCGAAGCCCCTGCCACGTCCGCCGCAAAAACCGTGCAGCTTTTCACCGGCTTGCCGTCGACATGCACCACGCAGGCGCCGCACTGGCTGGTGTCGCACCCGACATGGGTGCCGGTCATTCCCAGCCCTTCGCGCAGGAAAGAGGACAGCAGTGTCCGCCCCTCTGCTTCTCCGGAAACGGCCTTGCCGTTCACGGTCATCGAGACCTTGGTCATCCTTGTTCCTCCCTGGGTATTCCTAGGTATCTGCATGCCCTCGGTTCAGCCGAGCAGTCGTTTGAACCAACCCTTCTTCTTTTCATCCGAATCGGCAACAGCTTCTTCCGATGTGTTGGTAACTTCCTCGTCGGGTTCCTCGACGGCTGACTGGAAGCGGGTGAAAAACTCGTCCGCCAGTTTCTTGGCAAAACTGTCGATGATCCGGCTGCCCAGCTGGGCGATCTTTCCACCCACGTTGGCTTCGGCCTCGTAGGTCAGGCGGGTTCCGCCTTCCATCGGCTCGAAGCTGACGTTCGCCCCGCCCTTGGCAAAGCCTGCGACCCCGCCCTTGCCCTCGCCGCTGATCTTGAGCGAGCGGCCTTCGATGATATCGGACAACTGCACCAGTCCGGTGAAGGTGGCAGACACGGGACCGACGCGCTGCTTGACCACGGCCTCATAGCCATCGGCCACCGATCCGGTCAGGCTTTCGCAACCGGGGATGCATTCCTTCAGCACCTCGGGGTTCAGGATCGCGTCCCAGACAACTTTCGGGTCCGCCTTGATCTCGCGGGTATCACTCAGCTTCATGACTATTTCCCTTCATGCGGCCATCCCAAGGGTCATCCGGTCCGGGTGCAACGATGCCGAGGTCGCAGGTTCATCCTTCGGGCACAGTGAAGTCCAGCCAAATCTCCGCAAGGCAGAGGTTTGTCTTGCGCCCGCGACAGACCATTTTGTGGAGGCCATTCTTTCCGGTCATAGCCTCGCTTGCCAAGCCTGCTTCCTATGCCCATTTGCGGCTTGTAGTGTCGGCCCAAATCCGTTGCTCTGGTGTCATTCAAGGAAAGGTTCTCTCATGCCGCATCGCCCCGACCGCCGCGCCGTCCTTGCCGGAATGGCAGCCCTTCCGTCGCTGGCCGCTGCGGGCTTTGCCGAAACCGGCCGCGAACGTCCCTACAATCTGCGGGTGGTGATGTCTGGCCACAGCCTGACCGATCCGATTCCTGGCCCCCTATCCATTCTGGTGGCGGCGGCAGGGGGTGCTGCGTCACAGGGGATGGTGATCGACAACTCCTCGATCCCCGGTAGCCCGGCAGAGCACCGCTGGATCAATGACCTGAACCTGCCCATCGACGCCCGTCGCGACATTGCGAACTATGACATGCTGGTCCTGACCGAGAGGGTGCCCGTGCGCTCTACCCTGCAATACCACCACTCGCACGAGATTGCCCTGACCTGGTTCACCCATGCCTGGAAGAACGGCAACGGCGGTAAGGGGGCCGAGACGGTGTACTACGCCTCATGGATCAGCTGGCAAAGCGGGCCGGGCAACAAAGATGAATATGACCTGCCGGACGAACAGCTGATCCCCTTCCGCGAGCGGCTGGATATTGAAATGGCCGCTTGGCAAGACATCGCCGACTATGTGAACCAGCGCCGCCCCGCGGGCAGCCCGGCGATGCGGGTCATTCCCGGACCAAAGGTGATGGCGGCGGTCTACGACGCGATAGCGGCGGGCACTGCGCCTGGACTGACAGCAATGAGCGAGCTTTTCGATGACAACATCCACCCCAACAGCATGGGGGGTGTGTTGATTTCGCTGGCGCATTTCGCGGTCATGTATGGCCGCGACCCGCACGTGATCCCGACGGTGCGCGGCAAGCCGGGCTGGCCATCGGCCGAGCAGCAGGCCTGGATGAAGGACTTGGTCTGGGACGTGGTCCGGGCCTATCCCGACAGCGGACTGACCTAGAGCCTGTAAGACAACGTGGCCTCCGGTTTTGACGAAAGACACACGAGTACGTAGAGGTCAGAGGCCGGCTGGCACTTCTATCAGCGTAAGACAAAATTTAGCCCCGGCGGTTCGCCTCGATCACTTCCCAGATCCTTTCGGCAGCGTTGGTGCCGTCGAAGCGTTCCAGCTCTTGAATGCCGGTGGGCGAAGTCACGTTGATCTCGGTCAGCCAGTCGCCGATGACGTCGATGCCGACGAATATCTGACCCTTTTCGCGCAAGACAGGGCCGATGGTGCGGCAGATCTCAAGGTCACGCTCGGTCAGGCCGATCTTTTCCGGTCGTCCGCCGACATGCATGTTTGACCGCGTCTCGCCAGCCTGTGGAACCCGGTTGATCGCGCCGACGGGTTCCCCGTCAACAAGGATCACCCGCTTGTCACCTTTGGCCACCGCCGGCAGGAACTTCTGCACGATCAAGGGTTCCCGGTTGATCCCCATGAAGAGCTCATGCAGGCTGGACAGGTTGCGGTCGTTTGGGTCCAGCCGGAACACCCCAGCCCCGCCGTTGCCGTAAAGCGGCTTCAGGATGATGTCGCCATGTCGAGCCTTGAAGGCGCGGATCGTCGCAAGGTCGCGGGCGACGACCGTGGGCGGGGTCAGGCTTGGGAAACGCAGGACCAAAAGCTTTTCGGGGCTGTTTCGCACCCAGAACGGGTCGTTGACGACCAGAGTCTTCGGATGGATCATCTCCAGAAGATGCGTCGTGGTGATGTAACCCATGTCGAAGGGCGGATCCTGCCGCAACCAGACCACGTCATAGCCGGCCAGATCAACCTCGGTCTCTTCGCCGTAGGTCACATGGTTGCCAACCTCGCGCCGGACCTCGATGGGCCAGCCACGCGCGATCACGCGACCTTCGACGAAGGCCAGCCGATCGGGCGTGTAGAAGAACAGGGAATGCCCGCGCGCCTGCGCTTCCAGCGCGATGCGGAAGGTCGAATCAGCGTTGATGTTGACCGACCCGATCGGGTCCATCTGCAGGGCTACCTTCAGGGGCATTGTTCACTCCTTCATCATGAAGCGAGTGATGGCTGAAGCCGCCGGAAGATGCAATTCAACCCGCGAAGGCGTTTTCCAGCACTTCGATCCTACCCTGCCCATCCACCAGTGCCAGATCAATGCGGACGTCAGTCAGCAGTCCCTTGGGTTCGCCAGCCAGGAATTCATCAACCGTCGCGAAGATGCGTCCGATCTGGGCCTGCGAGATATGGGTGGCCGCAAGGTCATGGGTGCGGCTTTGCTTAACTTCGACGAAAATCACCACATTGCCCTGACGCCCGATCAGATCGATTTCGCCCGCGATGCCGCGCCAGTTGCGGGCGCAGATCGCGATGCCGCAGTCTTCATAGTGCCGCGCAACCGACCCTTCAGCCGAGTGACCTGCATGATAATTTGCAAGACCGCGCGCCGAACGGCTGCGCCTGACCGGATCAGAGACGAAATCGAACGGCATCTGGCCTATCCTTGGCTGCGATCAAGAGCGATCTTGTAAGCAATCTTGCGGGACACTCCCAGAGTTTGCGACACAAAAGTTGCAGCATCCTTAACGGACATCGTCTGCAGCGCCGCGTCCAGTGCTGCGCCGATGTCGGCCTCGCTCGCCTCGGTGGGCGCGGCACGGTCGACTAGCACCACGACCTCACCCTTGATCTCGCGCGCGGCAACCCGGGTCGCAAGGTCGTCAAGCGAGCCGCGCATCACCTCTTCGAACCGCTTGGTCAGTTCGCGGCACACCACCGCCTGCCGGGTCTTGCCCAATGTCACAGACATTTCAGCCAGAAGTGCTGCCAGGCGTTTCGGGCTTTCATACAGGATCAGTGTCGCTTGAACCCCGGCAAGCTCGCTCAGAAAGGTCCGCCGTGCACCCTGAGCGGACGGAGGGAAACCCGCAAAGAAGAAGCGGTCTGTGGGCAGGCCGGACAGGGTCAGCGCACAGATCGCGGCGCAGGGTCCGGGGGCCGCAGTCATCGGCAGGCCCGCTGCCGCAACGGCGCGTGCCAGCTCGAACCCCGGATCGGAAATCAGCGGGGTCCCGGCCTCGGAGGCATAGGCAACGCTTCGCCCTTCGCCAAGAAGGCCCAGAAGCCGCTGCAACTGCCCGTCGCCCGAATGATCGTGGTAGGCGATGACCTGACGCCCGTTCAGTGGGATGCCGTGGATTTCCATCAGGTGCCGCAAGGTGCGGGTGTCTTCGGCGACCAGCACATCGGCCCCGGCCAGCACATCAAGCGCTCGCAAGGTGATGTCGCGGGCGGCACCAATGGGCGTCGACAAGAAGTGCAACCCCGGCGGAATGGCGCGCAGGGCAGGTTTCACAGAAACATCAGCGGGGTCCAAGGCGTGCCTCACAAGTTTACATCCTTTTCCGAACCAATTACCTTGGCGCGCAATCGCAGTGCCGCTGCAACAGTGAGGAACCACCATGTTGTCCGTTATTCGTTGGGCCCGCAAGGCGCTGGGCCACTTGTTTCCTGTTCTTGGTGCGGCGGTTCTGTCGGCCTGCGTGGCCTCGGGCCCTGGCACCGCTCCGCCCGGCAATGGCGGCTCGGTTCAGGTGGCCCTGCTGATCCCCTCGGGGTCGGGTCAGTCGCAGGATGAGCTTTTCGGGCAGAATCTTGAGAATGCGGCACGGCTTGCCATGGCGGACCTGTCGGGGGTCAACATCGACCTTCGGGTCTACCGGACCGGCGGCAGCCCGGCGCAGGCTTCGGCACTGGCAAAGCAGGCGGTGGATGAGGGCGCGCAGGTAATCCTGGGGCCGTTCTACTCCGAGGAAGCCAATGCCGCCGGGGTCGCAGTGGCGAACTCTGGGGTCAGCGTGCTTGCCTTCTCGAACAATGCGGCCATCGCCGGGGGCAACGTCTTTGTCCTTGGCCAGACCTTCGACAGCACCGCCCGGCGGCTGGCGGGCTATGCCGTTCGCAATGGCAAATCCAAGGTCCTGATCGTGCATGATCGCAACGTTGCCGGTGAGGTTGGCAAGGCCTCCATCGAGCGCGGCGTCGCCAATGCGGGCGGCTCGGTCGTGGGGGTCACGTCGTACGAATTCTCGCAGAACGGCATCGTGCAGGCGTCTTCGGGGATTGTCAGCACCGCTAAATCTTCGGGCGCGACGGCGCTGTTCCTGACGGCGGATACGGCGGGGGCGCTGCCGCTTCTCAGCCAGCTTCTGGTCGACAACGGCATCGACAAGGCGACGACCCAGTTCATCGGCCTGACCCGTTGGGACATTCCCCCCGCCACACTGGCCCTTCCGGGTGTGCAAGGCGGCTGGTTCGCGATGCCGGATCCCGGCCTAAGCGCACAATTCCGCGCCCGCTATGAAGGCGCCTACGGCAGCCAGCCGGTTCCGGTCGCGGCTCTGGCCTATGACGGGATTGCCGCCATCGGTGCGCTCGCCGACCGCGCCAAGGGCGGGGCTCCGCTGGCCAAGGGCGATCTGACGCAATCGGCAGGTTTTGCCGGGGTCTCGGGCATTTTCCGCCTGCTGCCGAATGGCACAAACGAACGGGGCCTTGCCGTCGCGACGATCCGGGCAAATCAGGTCGTTGTCATCGACGCCGCCCCGCGCAGCTTCGGTGGTGCCGGGTTCTGAGCCCAGGTTCGAAAATCGTGGTGGGGCCGGTCGAGGCAGACTACATCCAGCCAACAGACAAACCCGGCTACGCGCTGCCGGATCTTGCCCGCTTGACGAAACGGGTGCTGAGCAGCTTGCCCGGTGCCGCCGATCCGAAGGCCGCGCGCGCGCTTGTGGTCCGCGAATTGCAGGCGGCCAAGGCCCAGGCCACGGCTGATTTCGAGGCCGCTTTCCTTGACACTCCACGCCACGCGCGGACGTTGATTTCGGCGCAGTCCGGGCTGACGGACGTGCTGGTTCAGGTGACGTTGTCGGCCGCCATGCACCTGCATCCTCTGGCCAACCCGACCGAGGCCGAGCGCATCGCGGTCCTTGGGGTCGGCGGCTACGGCCGTGCGGAAATGGCGCCGCAATCGGACGTGGATCTCTTGTTCCTGACGCCGTGGAAGATCACTCCCTGGGCGGAAAGCGTCATCGAGACGATGCTTTACATGCTGTGGGACCTGAAGCTGAAGGTCGGTCATTCCAGCCGCACGGTGAAGGACTGCATCCGTCTTGGTCGGGAGGATGTGACAATCCGCACCGCCCTTTTGGAGCACCGGTTCATCTGCGGCCACGGCCCGCTGGCAACCGAACTGGGTGACAGGCTCTGGGGCGAATTGTTCAAGAACTCCGGCCCGGAATTCATCGAGGCGAAGCTTGCCGAACGGGCCGAACGGCACAGGCGTCAGGGTGGCCAGCGTTATGTGCTGGAGCCGAATGTCAAGGAAGGCAAGGGCGGGCTGCGCGACCTGCAAACCTTGTACTGGATCGGGAAATATCTGCACCGGGTGCCGTCTTCGGAAGGTCTGGTTGGTGCGGGCCTTCTCAGCCGTGAGGAGTTCGACAGCTTTGACCGCGCCGAGGATTTTCTCTGGGCCGTGCGCTCGCATCTGCACTACATATCGGGCAAGCCGACGGACACCCTGACCTTCGACCTGCAAGTCGAAGTGGCAGCACGGATGGACTATCGCGATACCGCCGGCCGCCGCGCGGTCGAGCATTTCATGCAGGACTATTTCCGCCTTGCCACCCGCGTGGGTGAACTGACCCGCATCTTCCTGACCGAACTTGAAGCCCGC